>NZ_JBQKLA010000024.1:0-22135 GCF_052116465.1 Collinsella sp. Sow4_D11
TCAACTCCGAGCGGGCAAGCGACGCGCTCGGTGGCGCGACACCGGACGACTACCGGTCGTCGCTGGGGATGGCCGCGATTTAGCGGTCCAGGAAATCGTCCGCAGTCCCGCTCTCAAAACGGGATACGGTTTCCGGTTGAGCCTTCAGACAGAAACTACGACCCGGAATCCACACTCAAACCGGGACGAGCTTTCCGTAAAGCAGCCCCAGGCACCCCCGGCCCAGACCTCAGCCATCTCTACATAGATCTCGATAGATTTGCCGAGAACTCAATCAGCGCATCTACCTGCGCATTCGAGAACCTAAACTCTAAGTGATAAGAAATCTTATATGAATTGACTTAGATTTTGTATATTCCGGTCCATAAGGGGATACACTACATCCTGAAAGACAAACCGAAAGACCGCTTGGCAGACCGCCGAGTCGGTGCAAACGCACAAGAGAGAGGGAATTTCTAATGGGCAAGATTCTTGGTATCGACCTTGGTACTACTAACTCCGCAATGGCCGTTCTCGAGGGCGGTTCTCCGACCATCATCGTGAACGCCGAGGGCGACCGCACCACCCCGTCTGTCGTGGGCTTCCGTGCCGACGGCGATCGCGTCGTGGGCAAGGCCGCTAAGAACCAGGCGGTCACCAACCCCAAGAACACCGTGTTCTCCATCAAGCGCTTCATGGGCCGCAAGTACTCCGAGTGCACCTCCGAGCTCAAGACCGTGCCGTATGAGGTCAAGGAGGGCCAGGGTGGCCGTGCCGTCGTCGACATCGAGGGCAAGGAATACACCGCCGAGCAGGTGAGCGCCATGACGCTCGCAAAGATGAAGGCCGACGCCGAGAAGTATCTGGGCGAGACCGTCACCGACGCCGTCATCACCGTCCCGGCCTACTTCAACGACGCCCAGCGCCAGGCCACCAAGGACGCCGGTAAGATCGCCGGCCTCAACGTTAAGCGTATCGTCAACGAGCCGACCGCTGCCGCTTTGGCCTATGGCCTGGACAAGCAGGGCTCCGACCAGCGCATCCTGGTCTTCGACCTGGGCGGCGGTACCTTCGACGTCTCCATCCTCGACCTCGCCGACGGCGTGTTTGAGGTTCTGTCCACCTCGGGCGACAACCACCTGGGCGGCGACGACTGGGATCAGCGCGTCATCGACTGGATGGCCGATAAGTTCCAGCAGGAGAACGGTGTCGACTTGCGTCAGGACCCCATGGCCCTGCAGCGTCTGAAGGAGGCCGCCGAGAACGCCAAGAAGGAGCTCTCCGCCGCCCAGCAGTCCACTATCAACCTGCCGTTCATCACCATGAACCAGTCCGGCCCGCTGCACCTCAACTACACGCTGACCCGCGCCGAGTTCGAGAAGATCACCCGCGACCTGCTCGAGCGCTGCAAGCAGCCTGTCACCAACGCCCTGCGCGACGCTAACCTTAAGCTCTCCGATCTGACCGAGGTCATCCTCGTCGGCGGCTCCACCCGTATGCCCGCCGTCCAGGAGCTCGTCAAGACCATGACCGGCAAGCAGCCCAACATGTCCGTGAACCCCGACGAGGTCGTTGCCGACGGCGCTGCCGTCCAGGGCGGCGTGCTCACCGGCGACGTCGAGGGCATCCTGCTGCTCGACGTTACCCCGCTGTCGCTGGGCGTCGAGACCATGGGCGGCATCATGACCAAGATGATCGACCGCAACACCACGATTCCGACCTCAAAGACCGAGGTCTACTCCACCGCTGCCGACAACCAGACCAGCGTCGAGATCAACGTGCTCCAGGGCGAGCGCGAGCTTGCCCGCGACAACAAGTCGCTCGGTAAGTTCCAGCTGACCGGTATCCCGGCTGCCCGCCGCGGCGTGCCGCAGATCGAGGTCACCTTCGACATCGACGCCAACGGAATCGTCAAGGTTTCCGCTAAGGACAAGGGCACCGGCAAGGAGCAGCAGATCACCATCTCCGGCTCCACCGCTCTGTCCGACGAAGAAGTCGATCGTATGGTCAAGGACGCCGAGGCTCATGCCGAGGAGGACAAGAAGCAGAAGGAAGAGGTCGAGGTCCGCAACCAGACCGACAGCCTGTGCTACTCCACCGAGCAGACCCTCAACGAGCTGGGCGACAAGGTTTCCGCCGACGTGAAGTCCAAGGCCGAGGCCGCTATCGCCGATGCCAAGAAGGCGCTCGAGGGCTCTGACGTCGAGGCCATCAAGGCAGCTGGCGAGTCCCTGCAGTCCGTGGCCTACGAGCTGGCTCAGGTTGTCTACGCCGACGCTCAGCAGCAGACCGACGGTGCCGCCGGCGCCCAGCCTGCCGACGATGACGTCGTCGACGCCGACTACGAGGTTGTGGACGACGAGGACAAGTAATCATGTCCGCCCGTAAAGCTCGCACGGAGGCGGCTGCCGTTGGAGCCGCCCCCGTTGACTCTGAGGAGAAGGACGTGAAGATTCCCGTAGAGGCCGTCGACGATACCGAGGCCAACGAGGCCGAGGCCGCCGAGGCTGTCGAGAACCAGGTAGAGGATTCCAACAAGGAGGCGACGATGACCGAGGACGAGATGGTGGAAGCCGCTATCCGCGCCGGTGAGGAAGCCGCCGACAACGACTTTAAGCTCAAGTTCGAGCAGGCCCAGAAGGAGCTTGCCGACGTGCGCAATGAGCTCGATGCTGCGGCAGAGGCTCAGAAGGCTGCCGAGGACAAGGCGAAGGACGCCACCGAGCGCACCGCCCGTCTGCAGGCCGACTGGGAGAACTTCCGTCGCCGCACCGCCAGCGAGCGTATCGCCGAGCGTGAGCGCGCGACCGAGAAGCTTGTCACTGCGCTGCTGCCGGTGGTCGACGATATCGAGCGCGCGATCGACCATGCTCGCAGCCAAGAGCTTTCCGACGACTTTAAGCAGTTCGTCGACGGCGTCGACGCGGTGCATGCCAAGCTACTCGATGTTTTTGCGCACGAGGGCGTTGAGCCCATCGACCCCAAGGGCGAGGCGTTCGATCCGCTCGAGCACCAGGCTGTGGGTCGCGTCGAGGACTCGTCGCAGTACGACGAGACCGTCAACGACGTGTACCAGAAGGGCTACCGCATGGCGGACCGCATCCTGCGTTCCGCGATGGTGACGGTGACCTACGGTGGCGAAAAGCGCCCCGCACCGGAGCCCGAAACGGCGCCCGAGGATGCTGCGGCCGATACGGCCGAGAGCACCGAGGAGTAATTGAGAAGGGCCCCGGGGCAACACCCGGGGCCCTTTCTGGCCTAGTGCCATATGAAAGCATGAACCGCCGCCCGCTGGGCGACGGATAAAACAGGAGAGGAGCTACGATGGCTGCAGGCAAAACCTTCTATGACATCCTGGGCGTATCCAAGAGCGCCTCCGACAAAGAGATCAAGAGCGCGTTTCGCAAGCTCGCGCAAAAATATCACCCTGACGCCGGCGGCGACGAGGCCAAGTTCAAGGAGATCAGCGAGGCCTACGAGACGCTTTCGGACGAGAAGAAGCGCAAAGAGTACGACCAGATGCTCATGTTTGGCGGCATGCCGGGCGCAGGCGGCGCGTATGGCGGCGGCTACGGTGCCGGCGCGGGTGCCAGCGGCTGGGGCGACATCTTCGACAGCATCTTTAGCGGCAACGGCGCTTGGGGCAGCGATTGGGGCTCGGGCTTTGCCGGGGCTGCGGGCGCTGCCGGTGCCGGCGCGGGTCGCAGCCGCGCTCGCAAGGGCGGCGACCTGTCGCTGACCGTCGATGTGACGGCCGAGGACGCGTTTCGCGGCGTGACGCACAAGGTCACCTATCGCATTCCCTCGACAGGCGAGCAGCAGACCATTACGGTCTCGGTGCCCGCGGGCGCGGTCGACGGAGGCAAGCTGCGTTACAAACGTCGCGGCGAGTACGGCGTTGCCGGAGGTGAGCGCGGCGACCTGGTCGTGACCACGCATGTGGAGGAGCACCCGCTGTTTAAGCGTAAAGGTGCCGACGTGACCATGGAGGTACCGGTCTCGGTCTACGAGGCGGCGCTCGGCTGCACGGTGGACGTGCCCACGCCCGGCGGTGCGACGGTTCGTTTGAAAGTGCCTGCGGGTACCCAGACGGGCAAGAAGTTCCGCTTTAAGGAGATGGGGGCGCCCGACGTTAAGCACCGTGGCCGTACGGGCGCGCTGCTCGTCGAGATCAAGGTACAGGTTCCCACGAACCTATCCGATGACGAGCGCGATGCCATGACCAAGCTGCGCGAGGCCGACACGCGCGACTACCGCGAGAAGGTCAACCGTTACAAGGCGACGTTCTAGGGCGGTCGCGGTGCACGCCCACGCCCGCGGGCTTATGATGGACGATAACGAGACGGAAAGGGGTCAGGTAGCATGGCCGAGGACAATAGGAACAAACCGCTGTACATGATCAGCGTGGCGGCCGAGCTGACCGGCATGCATCCGCAGACTCTGCGCGTCTACGAGTCCAAGGGTCTGGTGAACCCCCAGCGCTCGGGCGGCAACACGCGCCTGTATTCGCGTGCCGATATCGAGCGCCTGGAGCTCATCAACCAGCTGACCGACGAGGGCATCAACCTTGCCGGCGTGGTGCGCATCCTCGATATGAAGGAGCGTGCCGAGGAGCGCGAGCGCGAGAACGAAAAGCTCCGCGCCCGCATGCGCCAGCTCGAGGACGAGCTGCACGAGTACAAGATGCAGAAGAAGATCACCTCCCTGGCCCCGCGCGATGGCTCGGTTAATCCCGAACAGGTCATGCGCAAGCTACTGGGAGCCGGCGGGGATCTCTAGGTTCCGCCGTTCTAACGAACGGCGGACCGGTCGACGCTGCGCGCCGCCCAGAGCGACAATTTGTCATTCAAAAGGCAAGGCATGACCAGAAGGTCTATGCCTTGCCTTTTTCATGCCAACTTGTTCGCTCTGGGCGGCGCTCGCTGTCCGTCCTCTACCTGCGGCGTTGCCATGGTCCGGATGCAGTAGTCGTTGGTAGTCATTGGGGCCCGCTCGCTGTCGTTGCCAAAGCATCGGCGTTGTTATAGGTAGTCATTGGGGACGTTCTTAAATGACTAGTCGAAAGGGACGCTCTTGCACCAAATCTGCTGACCCACATCGGGCTGTCCTGTACTTTACCGAGATAAAGTGAACGTGCAGATTCGTAACCCACTCGCAACCGTTCTATGGCACGATATTGAACGAATGTATGCTATGCGCCCAAATCTTTTGGGCAGAGTGGGAGACAGAATGGTCAAGCTGTACGAGGACGGCATCTACCTGCGCGGCGGCAGCGAGGTTGTGCCTGCGGCCGAGGCTGCCGAGCGCGGTATTACGCAGACGCCCGAGGATGCCAAGCGCGGCACCATCGCGTATTCGATCCTCCAGGCACACAATACGTCCGGCGACCCCGAGGCGCTCAAGATTCGCTTCGATGCCATGGCGAGCCACGACATCACCTTCGTCGGCATCATCCAGACGGCGCGCGCCTCGGGCATGGAGCAGTTCCCGCTGCCCTACGTGCTCACCAACTGCCATAACTCGCTGTGCGCCGTGGGCGGCACCATCAACGAGGACGACCACGTCTTTGGCCTTTCCGCGGCCAAAAAGTACGGCGGCATCTTCGTTCCGCCGCACATCGCCGTCATCCACTCCTTTATGCGCGAGAACTTCGCCGGTTGCGGCAAGATGATCCTGGGCTCCGACTCGCACACACGCTATGGCGCCCTGGGCACCATGGCCGTGGGCGAGGGCGGCGGCGAGCTGGCAAAGCAGTTGCTGCGCGACACCTACGACGTTGCCTATCCCGGCGTCGTCGCTATCTACCTCACGGGCGCCCCGCGTCCCGGCGTCGGCCCGCACGACGTGGCGCTCGCCATCATCCGTGCCGTCTTTGCCAAGGGCTATGTCAAGAACAAGGTCATGGAGTTTGTGGGCCCCGGCATCGCGAGCATGACGACCGATTACCGCAACGGCGTCGACGTCATGACCACCGAGACCACCTGCCTGTCGAGCATCTGGGCCACCGACGAGGACACGCACGCGTTTTTGGCCATGCACGGTCGCGGCGACGACTACCGCGAGCTCAAGCCCGCCGATGTCGCCTACTACGACGGTTGCGTCGAGGTCGATCTGTCGAGCATCAAGCCCATGATCGCGCTGCCATTCCATCCTTCCAACGGCTTTGAGATCGAGGAGCTCAACGAGAGCCTCGAGGACATCCTGCATGAGGTGGAGCTCGAGGCCGCCAAGATCGGCGAGGGCAAGACGCACTTTAGCCTGCTCGACAAGATCGTCGACGGCAAGCTGCACGTGCAACAGGGCGTTATCGCCGGCTGCTCGGGCGGCAACTACGACTCCGTGGTCCAGGCTGCCCGCGTGCTCAAGGGCGCCAACACCGGCTGCGGCGAGTTCTCGCTATCGGTCTATCCCACGAGCCAGCCCGTGGCACTCGAACTTACGCGCCGTGGCTATATCTACGACCTTATGGAGGCCGGCGCGATCGTGCGCACGGCGTTCTGCGGTCCGTGCTTTGGCGCCGGCGACACGCCTGCCAACAACGGCCTGTCCATCCGCCACACCACGCGCAACTTCCCCAACCGCGAGGGTTCCAAGCCGGGCAATGGTCAGCTGAGCGCCGTGGCCCTAATGGACGCTCGCTCCATTGCGGCGACAGCTGCCAACGGCGGCGTCCTGACGCCGGCGACCGACCTGCCCGAGGAGACTTGGGACGAGGCCTGCGAGTACACCTTTGATGACGCGCCGTACAAAAAGCGCGTGTACTGGGGCTTTGGCAAGGCAGAGCCTGCCGACGAGCTGGTCGAAGGCCCCAACATCAAGCCGTGGCCCGCGATGGAGCCTCTCGGCGACGATATCCTGCTCAAGGTGTGCTCCAAGATCATGGACCCGGTCACCACGACCGACGAGCTCATTCCCTCGGGCGAGACGAGCTCCTTCCGCTCCAACCCGCTGGGCCTGGCAGAGTTTACGCTCAGCCGCCGCGATCCGGCCTACGTGGGTCGTTCCAAGGAGGTCGACGCCGTGGAGAAGCGCCGCGTTGCCGGCGAGGCGGCGGGCGATCTGGCGGCACTCGATGCCGAGCTTGCCGGCGTGTTTGAGGCGCTGGCCGGCGCCGGCGTCGTGGCCGATTCCAAGGCGACCGAGTACGGCTCCATGCTCTATGCCAAGAAGCCCGGTGACGGTTCTGCCCGCGAGCAGGCCGCGAGCTGCCAGCGCGTGATTGGCGGTCTGGCCAACATCGTCCACGAGTACGCCACCAAGCGCTATCGCTCCAATGTGATGAACTGGGGCATGGTGCCCTTCCAGATGGAGGCCGAGCCCAACTTTGAGGTGGGCGACTACGTCTTCGTGCCGGGTATCCGTGCCGCGCTCGATGGCGATCTGCAGAACATCGCCGCCTACGTGGTGCGCGCCGACGGCACGGTCGATCAGATTGAGCTCTATATTGCCGATATGACGGCTGAGGAGCGTGCCATCGTCAAGGCCGGCTGCCTGATCAACTACAACAAGTTCAAGGCCGCTGCCGAGTAACGCACTTAATTGTCCGCCCGGGGTTTATCCTTTCCCGCCCGCTCACGCGCTTCGCGAGGGTCGCGTTCGGGAAAGGATAAGCCCCGGGCTACATTTCTGCGTTCTCGTTGGGTCTTGAGGGACGCTAATAAATAGACTTGCTTGATGCCGCCTCTGTTAATGGGGCGGCTTCTTTTTGTCGAGAACCGCCACAAAGGGGGCAGGCACCTTTGTGATGGTCCCGTTTGTCTCGATCTGTATCATCTTGGCTGCTAAAAGTGGGCCTGGTGTTACAGATTTAGATTTTCGATTCGGGTGTCTTCTGTTCGTCTCGATTTGTAACAGATAGAGCTCTATTTGCCGAGTAGATGTTACAGATTGAGACAAACGGGCGCCGCTGGCCATTTCATCTTGATTTGTAACATCTGGAGCCATAAACAGCCGCTAGATGTTACAGATTGAGATAGTAAGGGGACGAGACCGCAGCGGGCGAGCGTGCCTGCTCCCTATCTCTTAATCACTCAGAAAATCTTATATATAGAGACTTAGATTTGTGTATAAGATCGTACAAAGCTGGCAACAATACTTCTCGGACAACGTGAAGCCGCCCCGTAGGGCGGCCGCCCCAAGAGAGGTGATTCCATGAGAATCGATAAGCTAGCAATGACGTCGCGCGAGGCGTTGCAGACCGCCATGAGCACGGCTGCCGACGCACAGGCCGGCGCGGTGGAGCCGATTCACCTGCTGTCCGCCCTGCTCGGTGCCGGCGAGCGCAATATCTCCGTGATTATCGAGCGCATCGGCGCCGACCCAGCCCAGCTTGCACACTCCACGCAAGATGCCATCGACCGCGCACCCAAGGTTTCGGGCGAGGGCCAGCAGATGGGCCTGTCCAACGAGCTCGTCCGTGTCATCGAGAAGGCCGAGAAAAAGGCCACCAAGATGGGCGACAGCTTTGTAGTGACCGAGCATCTGCTGATGGCGCTTGCCGAGGACAAAGGTGAGGCGGGCCGCGTGCTGCGCGACGCCGGCGTTACCAAGGAGCGTATCGAGCAAGTCTACGAGGAGCTGCGCGGCGATGACCGCGTGACGTCCGCCGAGGACAAGACCCAGTTTGAGGCACTGGAGCAGTACGGCCGCAACATCTGCGACCTGGCCCGTGCCGGCAAGCTCGACCCGGTCATCGGCCGTACCGACGAGATCCGTCGTACTATCCAGGTCCTGTCCCGTCGCACCAAGAACAACCCTGTGCTCATCGGTGAGCCGGGTGTCGGCAAGACGGCCATCGTCGAGGGCATCGCCCAGCGTATCGTGGCCGGCGACGTGCCGAGCACGCTGCGCGACCGCGACCTCATCGAGCTCGACATGAGCGCGCTGGTCGCCGGTGCCAAGTACCGCGGCGAGTTCGAGGACCGCTTGAAGGCCGTGCTCAAGGAAGTGCAGAAGTCCGAGGGCAAGGTCATCCTGTTCATCGATGAGCTCCACACCATTGTGGGCGCGGGTGCCACCGAGGGCTCCATGGACGCCGGCAACATCCTCAAACCGGCGCTCGCCCGTGGCGACCTGCACGCGATCGGCGCGACCACGCTCGACGAATACCGCAAGTACATCGAGAAGGACGCGGCGCTCGCCCGTCGTTTCCAGACCGTTATGGTCTCCGAGCCTACCGTCGAGGACACCATCTCGATTCTGCGTGGCCTCAAGGAGAAGTACGAGATCTTCCACGGCGTGCACATTACCGATAGCGCGCTCGTGGCCGCCGCCGACCTCTCCGATCGCTACATCGCCGACCGCTTCCTGCCCGACAAGGCCATCGACCTGGTCGATGAGGCGGCAAGCCGCCTGCGCATGGAGCTCGACAGCATGCCGGTCGAGATCGACGCCACCACGCGTCAGCTCACCCAGCTGCAGATTGAGGAGCAGGCGCTCATGAAGGAGACCGACGACGCCTCCAAGGAGCGTCTGGAGACCCTGCGCCAGGAAATCGCCGAGGTCCAGGAAAAGCTCAACGTGCAAAAGGCCGGTTGGCTCAACCAAAAGAACGCCATCGACCATGTGCAGGAGCTCAAGGGCCAGCTCGATGAGGCCAAGAGCGAAGAGGAACGTGCGACGCGCAACGGAGACTTGGGCCGTGCGTCCGAGCTGCGTTACTCCGTGATTCCGGGTCTGCAGCAGCAGATTCAGGATTCCGAGGCCGCGCTCGAGGCACAAAAGCAGCAGGACGGTGAAGGCCTCAACGAGCAGGTGACCTCCGATGAGATCGCCGAGGTCGTGAGTGCCTGGACCGGCGTGCCCGTGTCCAAGATGATGCAGGGCGAGCTCGACAAGCTGAAGGGCCTGGAGGGTGAGCTGCATAAGCGCGTCATCGGCCAGGACGAGGCCGTCTCCGCCGTCGCCGCGGCCGTGCGCCGTAGCCGTGCGGGCCTCTCCGATCCGGACAAGCCCATCGGCAGCTTCTTCTTCCTGGGCCCCACCGGCGTGGGCAAGACTGAGCTCGCCAAGGCACTTGCCGAGTGCCTGTTCGACGACGAGCGCGCGCTCGTGCGTATCGACATGTCCGAGTACATGGAGAAGTTCAGCGTCCAGCGTCTGATCGGTGCGCCTCCGGGATACGTGGGCTACGACGAGGGCGGGCAGCTCACCGAGGCCGTGCGCCGTCGTCCGTACTCCGTGATTTTGCTCGACGAGATGGAGAAGGCTCACCCGGATGTCTTCAACGTGCTGCTGCAGGTGCTCGACGACGGTCGTCTGACCGATGGTCAGGGTCGTCAGGTGTCCTTCAAGAACACGATCATCATCATGACGTCCAACGTGGGCTCCAAGGCTATCGCCGATCTTTCGGGCAAGGACGAGGAGGAGATGCGCCATCAGGTTGACGCGGCCATGGCTCAGACTTTCCGTCCCGAGTTCCTCAACCGTATCGACGATATCGTGGTGTTCCATCCGCTCGGCATGGCGCAGATCGAAAAGATCGTCGATATTCAGCTCGCCGACGTCCGCGCACGTCTGGCCAAGGAGCGCATGACGCTTGCCATCACCCCGGCGGCCAAGCAGATGCTCGCCGTGGGCGGTCTGGACCCGGTCTTTGGTGCCCGTCCGCTCAAGCGTCTGGTGCAGCGCGAGGTCGTGGACGCCATCGCCGCCGCTATCATCGACGGTACGGTGCGCGAGGGCGATCAGGTGACGGTTGACGTCGACAAGGACGGTGCCTTTACCGTCGTGTGCGATAACACGCCGTCTGCCACCTACGAGGTGCCCGACGCCGAGTAGATTGTTGGGCCATGCCTTAAAATCTACCTTTTGAGCCAAACGCCAAGGGCGGCGGATCCAATTGGGTCCGCCGCCCTTTTTCGTGCGACAATCGATGATGTTGAACGTGAGTACATGGCAAGGAGCTATGCAGATGAAAGACGAGAACGAGACGAACGCACCGGCGCCTGAGTCAGCGCCCGCCGCACCCAAGCCTGAGCCTAAGCCGGCACCCAAGCCGCGCGACCCCTACATCCGTGCCGAGAACGAGGACGACGACGGCTACGATCCCTACAGCGATCGCCGCCCCGAGCGCGAGCCGATGTTCGAAGCCGATCCGTGGCGCTAACTCCTGCAGGGTAGCTAATTTGGGACGGGGCTTTTTTAGCTGCCCCGGCTGGTAATGTGCCGGTTTAGTCGATTAACGGTCGGGGCAGCTAAAAAAGCCCCGTCCCAAATTAGCTACCCTCGCTGCGGACGGCTAGTCTTGGGCCTTGATGCTTGGCATCAGAATCTGGGCGAGGTAGTCGGTCTCGAGTTTGGTCGCGGCGTCTGCCTTGCCGTCTTTGTCGACCAGTACGTTCTTGATCTGGCTATAGGTATAGCGGTTGCCGGTTGTGAGCTCGACAAGCTCGATGGCCGTGTCCATGGGGTAGGTCGACACGGGGTCTTGCGTGCGCCCGTTGATGGTCTGGGGCACCACATACGGATAGACGGGGCCGCTGGCGTAGACCGTGTAGCCGTTGCCAAGGCTTGCCGCACCTAAAACCGTATCGCCCTTATCGGGCGTAAAGCTCTCGCCGTCGCGCACTGCGACAAGCGTCGCGATCGGCGTATTGCTGTCGCTGGCAAGATAGATGCACAGCGTATTGCCGTTTTGCCAAGTCGCGACTTTGCCGTACCACTCAACGGGAATATCGAGCTGATACAGGTTCGTTGCCTTATGCCGAGCATCGGCGTCGCGGGCCGCCTGCGCCTCGCGGGAACTCATGGCATTGACGGCGGCGTCACGGCGCGCGGTTGCCGCCTGCTGGAGCACCTTTGCGACCGCGGCAGAGCTCGCGCCGCCCTCCTCGGCGTACTTGGCCGCGGCATCGATCTGGTCGTCGGTCACCGTGTCTGCCGAAGGTACCTTAAGCTTAAAGGATGCCTGAGCGCTCAGGTCCTGCCCGTCGCTCTTTACGCTAACCTGCGCCTTGGTGGTCGGCACGGTGTAAATGGTACCGTCAGCTGCGATGGGGGACCCAGCGATGGAGAGCGTATAGTCGCCAGGCAGCAGCTTAATACCGCGACCGTGCTCATCAACATAGAGCGTCTCGCTCACGGAGGAGCCGTCAGAGTCTTGCCCGCTCACCTGCACGGGAATCTTGGAGCCGGTGGAACAGTCGAGCCCTGCGGCATGTACGCCAATCTGCACCGACATCATGGTGTGGGCGTTGACGGCAGCGACGGCGGCCTGTTCTTGTTGGTATCCGTTCCAAGCGGCATAGCCCGCGCCGCCGGCAACGAGCGCGGCGGCAACGACGCCGGCAACCATCAAATTGCGTCGCTTGGGCGACATCTTGTGATGGCGAGCCTCGGCTTCGCGTGCCGAGGGAACGGACGGCAGGGGAATATCGCCCATGGCGATGGTCTCGTCGACGGCCGGCGCAGAACCCAGGCCAGGAAGCTCGCGGGTGAGCGAGTCATCGGCAGGCAAGCTGCCAAGCAGGGCGGTCTCTTCTCCCGAGGCGGATTCCGACTGGACGTCGTCCTTGCTATCGTCCTCTTCGGCTTCGGCCTCGTCAGAAGCGTCTTTGGCGTCGCTGCCTTCGTCCTCAGTGCCTTCGCGCACCTCGTCCTGCGCGTCGACGGCCAGATCGCTCAACGAGAGCTCGTCTAGCGCAATCCGGTCAAGGCTCTCCAGGGCCTCGGCACATGCTTCCGCATCCTGGGCCGCATCCTCGCGGCCACGTGTCTCATCGCTCATATATCCCCCAATGCAATATCGGCTCAACACTGTACCCAAAAATGGAGCCATATAAAGCGCATGCGAAATATAAGATCCGATTTAACCCGAGCGTATCGTTCAGCCGCATCCTCGCGGCAGCAAAAGGCCCCCGGAACGCGAACGAATCACGCTTCGGGGGCTCTGCAGTGCGTTGAGTTGCGCGGAGCCGGCTATGCCGCTTCGTGCTCAAGCGATGTTTGCGTCAGGCGCGTTACTCGGCGTGCGCGTAATCAACCTTGGCGCGGCGAGCGGTAGCCTTCTCCCAATCGCTGGTGCCCTCAAAGACATCCTGCTTGTAGGGGTTGCGGCCGAGCTTCTTGGCACGGTAGGCGACGTAGATGATCGCGGCGATGTTGGCGACCAGTGCGACGATCGAGACCGCGGTGGCGGCGTTGGGGTCGAGCGTGGAGTGCGTCACAAAGATGGACTCCTCCTGGAAGTAGGGGAACACCTGGGCAAACATGCACCAAATGGCCAGCGTAAAGGCGCGGTTCTGGATCCAGCCGCCCTTGTTCCAGATAAAGGCGGCGACGGTGGGCGCCAGCAGCAGCGCAAAGCCGCAGAACCAGGAGTGGGTGGGCAGGCAGTTGTAGGTGTAGCAGAAGTTCCAGATGTCGTAGGCGATGATGTAGACCCAGGTCATGTCGGGCCACAGCATGTCGGTCTTGTCCTCGGAGGCGTAGACGCTCCACCAACCGGTCATGCAGAAGATGTTGATGATGCCCGCGATGCCGTTGAACACGTTGTTCCAGCCGGCCAGCTGCGTAGCACCTTCGGAGGTGACCCAGGTGGACTCGCCCAGGACAAAGAAGTGATAGGCGCTCTCAAAGTCGGACACAACGGCGATCAAGATGTTGATGGCGACGATCACAAACGGCCATGCGCGGAACCAATGCGCCTTGCCGATCTTGCCCCACTGGTACTTAATGGCAATGAAGCCCCAGCAGCCGGCCAGCGCCGCGTATACCTTGGCGTAATGGAACCAGCTGTTCTGGTATACATGGGTGGGGTTGGTGAGCGCCCACTCGGCACCCTGCGAAACGCCGACGGCGATGGCGATGCAGTAGATGGTCATGGCCAGCGGAGCCACGCCAAAGATGATGGCCGCGCCGAGCTTGGTACGGCGGCCGACCTCGTTGAGTACGATCAAGCCGATAAAGACCATCGCCCAGCCGGCCCAGTGGATAAGGGTATCGCTACCCCAAACATCGAACAGCATGCTGCTCTCCTTTCATACGCCCGCGGCCCCTCTTCCGTCGCGGGCAGTTTGGCCAAATGTCATCAGTTCCTGGGCTTGCGCTCGGAATACTTGGCGGTGTAGCCCTCGATGTGGAGTGTCGAGGCGATAATCTCCTTAACCGTCTCGTCGGGCACATCGGGGTGCGTGCGGATGTACATCAACAGCCCCATGATGAGGGTGTAAAACGTCTCGTAGACATGGTCGATGCGCAGGTCATGATGGGCGACAAAGTCCACCACGGTGGTGTCGCAGATGTATTGCGCCACGCGCTGGACCACGTTGTGCAGAAAGCCGCCGTAGAGCGCGCCGCTGCTCGAGGTGAGCGTGCTCGGCAGCTCGTGGCCGCTCACAACCAGGCGCTTAAAGAGCGGGGCGACGGTGTCAAGTGCGCCCTCGATATCACCGACGATGCGGCTGGCATTCCACTGCTCGAGCTCGGAGATAAAACCGTCGATTGCCTCGTCCATGACGGCGGTGACGGCGGCGTCCATGTCGACGAAGTAGTGGTAGAACAGCGAGCGCGTGCAGCCGGCTCGCTTGGTCACGGCCGAGACGGATAGATGGGACACGCCCAGCTCGGAGCTCACGGCGCGCACGGCGGCGAGAATCTCGCGACGGCGCTCGTCACCTGTCAGGCGCTTTGCCGCGCTGTCGGGCGTGGGGACGGCGTCGGCCACAGGGGTGTTCGCTGCGTTATCGCTCATGCGCTTGCCGCCTTTCATCCGTTTGGGCCCGACCGTTCGCCTAATAGTCTTGAATATTGTTGACGGTTCGTCAATACTATTTTTGACATAATGTCAACAATGGCGGGTGAACGGCATGGGGGCATGCCCGGCCTGCAAAAAAGAGGGGCGCTGCGGCCTCGTCGGGCTGCGGCAAGAGAAGGGACAACCATGATTCTCAACGGACCGGGAATTAGCTACACCGAGCCCGACATCGGTTCGGAGTTTGTGCCGCCGCTGCCGGAGCATCCGCGCGAGGCCATTGTCAAGCTGTGCGAGCATTGCACCAACCGTCTGCTGCATCGCGACGTGCTGCTGGGCTACGAGTACTGGTCGTTTGCCGAGGCCGCAACCGACGAGCAGGCCGAAGTGCTCTGCAAGATGAAGATGCGCCGTCCCTATACGCTGCCCGAGATGGTCAAGCTCACCGGCATGCCCGAGGCCCAGATCGAGAAGATGCTCGACGACATGAGCTACACGGGTCTGCTCGAGTACAACTGGGAAAATCCCGAGCGCGCCAAGCAGTGGGTACTGCCCATGCTGGTACCGGGTTCCGCCGAGTTCCTCAACATGCGCGTGAACCAGCTCGAGGAGCATCCGGTCTATGCCAAGTTCTTTGAGCAGGCGTCCAAGGGGCCGCTGTCCAAAGCCACGCCGATGGTGCCGCCCGGAGGCGCCGGCATCGGCATGCACGTCATTCCGGTCGAGAAGGCTATCGATGCTTCGAGCACCTCGGTGCCGATCGAGCATATCGAGCATTGGCTCGACAAATACGAGGGCAAATATGCCGCCAGCACCTGCAGCTGCCGCGCGAGCCGTCGTGTGATGGGCGAGGGCTGTGCCGACGACCCCGCCGACTGGTGCATTGCCGTGGGCGATATGGCCGACTATGTGGTTGAGACCGACCGCGGCCATTATGTGACGCGTGAGGAGGTCTATGACATCTTGCGCCAGGCCGAGGACAACGGCTTTGTGCACCAGATCACCAATATCGACGGCGAGAACAAGATCTTCGCCATCTGCAACTGCAACGTCAACGTGTGCTACGCCCTGCGCACCTCGCAGCTGTTCAACACGCCCAACCTGTCGCGCTCGGCCTATGTCGCCAAGGTCGAGAAGGACAAGTGCGTAGCCTGCGGTCGCTGCGTTGAGGTGTGCCCGGCTGGTGCCGTCAAGCTCGGCCAGAAGCTCTGCAGCAAAAAGGCCGGCGGACAGGTGCCCGAGTATCCGCGCCAGGAGCTGCCCGATGCCACCAAGTGGGACCACACCAAGTGGTCGCCCAACTACCGCAACGACAACCGCATCGAGACACACGATTCCGGCACCGCGCCCTGCAAGACGGCCTGCCCCGCGCACATTGCCGTTCAGGGCTATCTGAAGCTCGCGGCGCAGGGCCGCTATGACGAGGCGCTAGCGCTCATCAAGCGCGAGAACCCGCTGCCCGCTATCTGCGGCCGTGTGTGCAATCGCCGCTGCGAGGATGCCTGCACCCGCGGTCGCGTGGACGAGGCCGTGGCCATCGACGAGGTCAAGAAGTTTATCGCCCAGCGCGATCTGGATGCCGCGACCCGCTATGTCCCACCTGTGGTGACCCCGACGCGTGCCGGCGGCTTCGACCAGAAGATCGCCATCATCGGTGCCGGTCCGGCCGGCCTGTCCTGCGCTTTCTACCTGGCCGAGAAGGGCTACAAGCCCGTCGTGTTCGAGAAGAATGAGCGCCCGGGCGGCATGCTCACCTATGGCATTCCCAGCTTTAAGCTGCAGAAGGATGTTATCGAGGCCGAGGTCGAGGTCATTCGCCTGATGGGCGCCGAGTTCCGCTATGGCGTGGAGGTCGGTCGCGATGTGACGCTCGACGAGCTGCGCGAGCAGGGCTTTAAGGCCTTTTATGTTGCCATTGGCTGCCAGGGCGGCCGCCTCGCCGGTATTCCGGGCGAGGATGCCGAGGACGTGACCGTGGCCGTCGACTTTTTGCGCAAGGTCAACAGTGGCAAGATCGACGCGCTGTCCGGCCGCACCATCGTGGTGGGCGGCGGCAACGTGGCTATCGACGTCGCGCGCAACGCCTGCCGTCTGGGTTCCGAGCACGTTGAGATATTCTGCCTGGAGAGCGAGGCCCAGATGCCCGCCAGCGAGGAGGAGCGTCGCGAGGCCGTTGAGGACGGCGCCCACATCAGCTGCGGCTGGGGCCCCAAGGAGGTCCATCTGGACGAGGCCGGTCGTGTGTGCGGTATCACCTTCAAGCGCTGCACGCGTGTCTTTGACGACGAGGGCCGTTTTGCGCCCGAGTACGACGAGAACGACCTGCGTCGTGTCGACGCCGACCGCGTGGTCATGTCGATCGGTCAGTCCATCGTGTGGGGCGACCTGCTGGCTGGCTCCAAGGTGGAGCTTGGCCGCGGCCAGGGCGCCCTTGCCGATCCTCAGACCTACCAGACCGCCGAGCCCGACATCTTTGTGGGCGGCGACGTCTACACCGGTCCGAGCTTTGCCATCAACGCCATCGCTGCCGGTCACGAGGCCGCCGTGTCCATCCACCGCTTTGTGCAACCGGGCTCCACGCTCACCATCGGCCGCAACCAGCGCCGCTACATCGCGCTCGACCGCGACGATGCCGTGATCGAGAGCTACGACAACGCGACCCGCGAGGTGGCACATGTCGACCGCGAGCGCGAGAAGGCCGCGCCCTTTAGCGAGTACGTCGAGACCTTTACCGAGGAGCAGGTACGCGCCGAGACCGCCCGTTGTCTGGGTTGCGGTGCCTCGATCGTCGACCCCAACAAGTGTATCGGCTGCGGTCTGTGCACCACCAAGTGCGCGTTCGACGCCATCCATCTGGATCGCGACCGCCCCGAGTGCTCCACGATGGTTAAATACGAGCAAAAGCTCCCCAGCTTGGGCAAGTACGCGCTCAAGCGTGCCATCAAGATCAAATTCGGGAAGAAGTAATGAGGCTCCGCCGTTCTAACGAACGGCGGCACTGCCGACGCTGCGCGGCGCCCAGATACCCCATCTTGCCCCTCAACTGCGGCGCCGCGGGCAAAAAGCCCAGCGGACGCCTTGTTTCGGGGCAACCTGGGGCACCTGGATCGCCGCTCGCTGACGTTTGGCTGACATCGCATCAACCGTTGCTGAAAGGTTTCTACCTTGCATGAATTGGGAATCGTCTATCACATTATTCGCGATGTCGAGAACGTGGCGCGTGCCAATGGCGTGAGTCGCGTTTCGAGCGTCACGCTGCTGCTGGGCGAGGTCTCGGGCGTCGTTCCCGACTTGCTGCTCGACGCTTGGCGCTGGGCGGCAGATAAAAAGCCTATCACCGAGGGCGCGGAGCTTATCGTGGAGCCTGTCGAGGCCGTGACGCATTGCGAGGCGTGCGGCCGCGACTATGCGACGGTCGAGCACGGCAGGATCTGTCCCCATTGCGGTAGCGGCGAGACATACCTACTGCAGGGCCAGGAGGTCATGATCAAGCAGATTGAGACCCCCGACGAGGACCCGGCAGACACTGTTCCCGATGACCCCTCCGACGCCCCCGATGCCGTCGACGCTGCCAACCCCCTCCACATCGTCTAGCCCCTAGTCGTTGGGGACGTTCTTGTTTGACTAGTCGTTTAAGAACGTCCCCAATGACTACTTACGTTAGTGCATAAGTCACGCTAATAGTCAAGTTATGTCTGTTTAAACAAAATAACTGCAGTACAAGCGCATTCGCGCTTGCCTAAAATCGATATTAATGACCAGCCTGCTTGTATCTGTAAAATGAATGGCTTGATAAGTGACGCCTTGGCGTGTAATCCGTCAAAAAGCAGTAACGTAATCAACTTGTAACAAACCTAGACGTTTAAACAAATTATCCAATCATTCGCATTTTTCTCTATAATTTTACAGGACGAACAGGTATACTCCTTTCATGTCGTGTAGGAAATACGTAGACAAAGAGGAGGTTATGTGATGGTAAGTATTGTTCTTGCTAGCCACGGGGACTTGGCAGCCGGAATCAAGCAGACGGGCTCGATGGTCTTTGGCGATCAGCCGTCTGTGGCCGTGGTCTCGCTCGAGCCGAGCATGGGCCCCGACGACTTCCGTGCCAAGGTCGAGGAAGCAATCGCTTCCTTCGAGGACCAGGAGCAGGTGCTCTTCCTCGTTGATCTGTGGGGCGGCACGCCGTTCAACCAGATCAGCGGTCTCATCGAGGGCCACGATTCCTGGGCTATCGTCACCGGTGTCAACCTGCCTATGCTCATCGAGGCATATTCGCAGCGCTTTGACGCAAAGAACACTGCACATGCGATCGCAAAACATCTCGTGACTGAGGCTAAGGCTGGCGTGCGCGTCAAGCCCGAGTCTCTGGAGCCCGAGGAGAAGAAGCCGGCCACGGCCGCCGCTGCTCCTGCAGGCGCCATCCCTCCGGGAACGGTCATCGGCGATGGGCACATCAAGATCGCCCACGTCCGTATCGACACCCGTCTGCTGCATGGTCAGGTGGCCACCACGTGGACCAAGCAGATCAACCCCAACCGCATCATCGTGGTTTCCGACGGCGTTGCTCACGACGAGCTCCGCAAGACCATGATCGAGCAGGCTGCCCCTCCGGGAGTCCATGCCAACGTCGTGCCCATCAAGAAGATGGCCGAGGTTGTCAAGGACACGCGCTTTGGTGACACCAAGGCCATGCTGCTCTTTGAGAACCCGCAGGATCTGCTCAAGGCTATCGAGGCCGGCGTCGACATCAAGGAAGTCAACATCGGTTCCATGGCTCACTCCAAGGGCAAGGTCGTCGTCACCAACGCCGTCGCTATGGGCGATGACGACGTTAAGACTCTCGAGGCCCTCAAGGCCAAGGGCGTCAAGTTCGAGGTCCGCAAGGTTCCTTCGGATTCCTCCGAGGATCTCGACGCCATGTTGAAGAAAGCTAAGGCCGAACTGGCCGCTCAAGCATAGTAAAGGAGGGTCCGATACATGTCTGCAATCACTATTCTGCTTGTTGCGATTGTCGCGTTGCTTGCCGGTATGGAAGGCATTCTGGATGAGTTCCAGTTCCATCAGCCGCTCGTGGCATGCACGCTTATCGGTCTCGTAACCGGTCACCTTCAGGAGGGCATCCTCCTGGGCGGTTCGCTCCAGATGATGGCCCTTGGCTGGGCTAACGTCGGCGCCGCCGTCGCACCTGACGCCGCTCTGGCCTCGGTCGCTTCTTCGATCATCATGGTGCTCGCCCTCAACGGTGGCGCTACCGATTCGGCCAAGGCCGTTACCGCCGCCATCGCCGTCGCCGTCCCGCTGTCGGTCGCTGGTCTGTTCCTGACCATGATCTGCCGTACCCTGGCTACCGCTATCGCTCACGCCATGGACGGTTGCGCCGAGAAGGGCGACTTCTCCGGCATCGAGCGCTGGCAGTACGCCGCCATCCTCATGCAGGGCCTTCGTATCGCCATCCCGGCAGTACTTCTGTGCATCATCCCGGCCGAGGCGGTTACCAACGCGCTTAACGCTATGCCCGACTGGCTGTCCGGCGGCATGGCTGTCGGCGGCGGCATGGTCGCCTCCGTCGGTTACGCCATGGTCATCAACATGATGGCCACCAAGGAGACCTGGCCGTTCTTCATCCTCGGCTTTGTCCTTGCTGCCATCCCTCAGCTCACGCTGATCGCTCTTGGCCTCATCGGCATCTCCCTTGCCCTCATCTACCTTGGCCTCAAGGATCTGGCCAAGCAGGGTGGCGGCATGGGCGGTGGCTCCGGTGACCCGCTCGGCGACATTCTGAACGATTACGAGTAGGAGGGGAGTGATACATATGGCAGAGAACAAGATTCAGCTCACCAAGGCTGACCGCAAGAAGGTTTGCTTCCGTCATCAGTTCCTTCAGGGCTCGTGGAACTACGAGCGTATGCAGAATGGCGGCTGGTGCTTCGCAATGATCCCTGCGATCAAGAAGCTCTACACCAGCAAGGACGACCAGATTTCCGCGCTTAAGCGCCACCTGGAGTTCTATAACACCCATCCCTATGTTTCCGCCCCCGTCATTGGTGTTACCCTCGCTCTTGAGGAGGAGCGCGCCAACGGTGCGCCGATCGATGACGTCGCCATTCAGGGCGTCAAGGTCGGTATGATGGGCCCGCTCGCCGGCGTCGGCGACCCCGCCTTCTGGTTCACCCTTCGCCCGATCCTGGGCGCTCTGGGCGCTTCCCTGGCCCTGTCCGGCAGCATCGCCGGTCCGCTGCTGTTCTTCTTCGCGTGGAACATCATCCGTTACGCCTTCCTGTGGTACACGCAGGAGTTTGGCTATAAGGTCGGCTCCTCCATCGCCAAGGACCTCTCCGGCGGTCTGATGGGCAAGGTCACCGAGGGTGCTTCCATCCTGGGTATGTTCATCATCGGCGCCCTGGTCGAGCGCTGGGTGTCCATCTCCTTCACCCCGGTCGTCTCCAAGGTCACGCAGTCTGCCGGCGCCTTCATTGACTGGGCTAACCTGCCTTCCGGTGCCGAGGGCATCAAGGAAGCGCTGACGATGTACAACTCCGTCGGTGCTACCGCCCTTGATCAGGTGAAGGTCACCACGCTTCAGGCTAACCTCGATCAGCTCATCCCCGGCCTTGCTGCCGTGTGCCTGACGCTGTTCGTCTGCAAGCTGCTCAAGAAGAAGGTCAGCCCGATCGTCATCATCCTGGCTCTCTTCGCCGTCGGTATCATCGGTCGCGTTTGCGGCTTCATGTAAGCACGCTTCGGCTTAAGACCGAGAGTTGCTAGGCAAGGGCTTTTGAGCCATTGAAACGGACCGCACCCGGTGGGTACACTGGATGCGGTCCGATTGTTTTATTTGGAGGGCGAGGCGCGCATGGCGCAATCTCAGAACAGCACGGTCGATCTGGCAACACCGGCAACCTGCCTGATGGGGCTTACCAGCCACGGTAACGTGATGGTGGGCAATAAGGCGTTCGAGTATTACAACGAGCGCAATCCCGAGGATTTTATTCAAATTCCGTGGGACGAGGTCGACTATATTGCCGCCGAGGTTTTGCGCGGCACTAAGAAGATCACGCGTTTCGCTATCTTTACCAAGGATAACGGCCACTTTACGTTTTCGACGCGCGACGACAAAGAGACGCTTCGTGCAGTTCGCAAGTACGTCGACGAGGATAAGCTTGTGCGTTCGCCCGACTTTATCGATGTGACGGCCAAGGGCGCCAAGAGCATCCCCTCCGTCATCAAAGGCCTTTTCCACAAAGGCAACTAGTCGCCTGCGACGTTCTTATACGACTAGTCATTTAAGAACGTCCCCAATGACTACCTGTAGCTCTTCGCGGGATTCGCTGGGGAAATATCATCCCAGTTTGAGCGCGGGACTGCGGACGATTTCCTGGACCGCTAAATCGCGGCCATCCCCAGCGACGACCGGTAGTCGTCCGGTGTCGCGCCACCGAGCGCGTCGCTTGCCCGCTCGGA
>NZ_JBQKLA010000025.1:0-18369 GCF_052116465.1 Collinsella sp. Sow4_D11
GCGTAAGTCTCTTGGGCTCGGAGATGTGTATAAGAGACAGCCCCCCTGCAATTCGCGATGGGGGTCGCGCGAGGTCCAGATTGGGGGACTGTAGTGGAGCAGGTCGAGTCTCCTGTCCTGTCGGGTCGGGTGCTGGATGACGGCTTTGGCGAGTCGGTGCGGCAGGCGACTGATGCGGCGCTGCGTGAGTGTCCGCCGTCGCGTCGTGCGCGTGGCTTGGTGGCGGTGATACGTCGTCTTGCTGACGCGATCGATGCGATCGATGCGGAGGGCCTGAATCCGGCGGGGAAGCTGGACAATGTGACGATCCCGACATATCTGCGGTATGCGGAGGCGCTGGGTATGACGCTGTCGAAGGCGGCGTCGCCCCCCAAGCCCGAGGCCCACGTGGTGCCTGATGATTCGCCGGGTGCGAGGATCATCGCGATGCAGCAGCGGGCGTCTCGTCGTGGGGCGAGCTGACGATGGCTGCTCGGCTCGGTTCGACGGTGCCGAGGGTCTACACGCCCCCGTTGCGTCCGCTGGAGCCTCGGTCTGAGGAGACGGAGCGGTGGACGCTCGGCTACCAGGTCTGCGACTTCGCGGAGCACGTCCTGCGGATGCCGCTCCTGCCGTGGCAGCAGTGGTTCATGGTCCACGGCCTCGAGTTGCTGGACGATGGCTCGTTCCGGTTCAAAACTTTGGTGTTGCTGGTGGCTCGCCAGAACGGCAAGTCGACGATCTCGCTGGTGCTGGGCCTCTACGCGCTGTACGTGCTCCGGTGGGGTACGGTGCTCGGCGTCGCGCAGGGGTTGGACACGGCTGAGGAGATTCTCGACCTCGCGTCGGAGCTGGTGACTGCTACCGAGGAGGATGACGACGGCGAGGAGCAGCCGCTGCGGCCGTGGTTGGCTGATCAGGTTGCCAAGGTGGTGGCGATCAACGGCAAACGGGCGCTACTGCTGCGCGGGCGCCGTCGATGGAAGGTGAAGGCGGCGTCGAGGGCCGCGGCTCGTGGCTTCTCTGGCGATCTGATCCTGTTCGATGAGCTGCGTGAGCAGAGGAACTGGCTCGCGTGGGGCGCGGTCACAAAATCGACGATGGCGCGGCCTCATGCCCTGATCCTGGCGATGTCGAACGCGGGCGACGTGATGTCGGTGGTGCTGAAACAGTTGCGGCGGATCGCACACTTAGCGCTCGGTGACCCGGACGGCATCTGCGAGCTGACACCGCTCGAGAAGTACGCGCTGGCGGCTGATGATGCGGCCGCGGACGAGGCGTCTGCGGACACGGTTTTCCTGGCGGAGTGGTCGGCTGCCCCCGGTCGTGCGAAGGGTGACCGTGCTGGGTGGTGTGAGGCGAATCCGTCGCTGGGATACCTGATCGACGAGCGCACCGTCCTCGGCGCCTACCAGACCGATCCTGAGTGGGTGTTCCGCTGCCTAGACGTCGCCACCCCCACCCTCACGCGGCGCGGATGGGTTCCCATGGGCGACATCGCGGTTGGCGATCAAGTCAAGGGCGTCAATGGCGAGTGGGTGAACGTGGTCGGGAAGTCGCCGGTTCACACCGGACGAACCTGCTACCGGGTAACGCTCAATGATGGGCGATCTGTGGTCTGCGACGAGGGCCACCTATGGACCGTGTCTGACCGACGTAGGCCGGGGCGAGTCGAGACGCTCCGCACCTCTGAGCTGATTGACCGCGGGGTGACGTACTACAACCCGAGCATGGGCTACGACGTACGGAACTTCACGCTCCCCAAGGTGGAGCCGCTCGACGGTCCCGAGGTCGATCTCCCGGTCCATCCCTACCTGCTCGGCTTGTGGCTAGGAGACGGCAGCAAGCACGCCGCGATGGTATTTGTCGAGGCTAGGGACCGGGCGCACATCGAGCGCCGGATCGTCGAATGCGGCGGCACTGTGACCACTTCGGCCAAGGACTCGGAGAACTGCTACCGCATTGGATTCCAAGTCGGTGGGTATGGGCGCTTCACAGGCGCCCTCCGTGCGCTTGGTGTGCTCAAGAACAAGCACATCCCAGACATTTACCTGACCGCTTCCCGTGAGCAGCGCTTGCAGCTCCTCCAAGGGCTTATGGATTCCGACGGAACCATCCACAAGAAGACGGGAAGGTCCACCTTCACGAACACCGACATGCGACTCATCAGAGGCGCCCGCTCGCTGGTCAGATCACTGGGGTGGAAGACCTCTGAACTCGACGGTGGCGAATACGGCAAGAGGGGGCACAAGCTGCGTTTCGACGTGTCATTCACGACGCGACCTGACGATATGCTGCCCGCGACCCTCCCGAGGAAGCTGGCCAATCTTCGCGCGTCTCGCTCCCGTCGAGATGTTCGGCCAGCCACGATTGCGCGGATCGAGACCGTGCCGTCAGTGCCTGTCTGCTGCATCAAGGTAGACGCTCCCGACTCGCTATTCCTCGCCGGCGATCTGATCCCGACGCACAACACGGAGGTGCTGTGTCAGTGGCCGGACGGGGCGATCGAGTCGCCCTACCCGCCCGGCACGTGGGACGCGTGCGCGAATGAGCCGGTCGATGGCCCGTCGGGGCCGCGTCTGGCTGACGAGGACACGCTGGCTGGCCCGCTGGTGGCGGCGATCGACGTGACTGACGACAAGTCACGAGCCCATGTGGTGATCGCTGGGTACCGCGCCGACGGGCGTCCGCAGATCGAGCATCGCGCCTCGCGTGTCGGGACGCACTGGATCGAGGGGTACCTGTCGTCGCCGGAGGTGGAGCGCCGGTTGACGTGTGTGACTGGGCAGGAGCGTGGCGCTCCCGTGTCGGCTGTCCTGGCTGACCTGCGAGCCTCCGACGATTTCACGCTCCCGGTCGTGGAGTGGGGTGGGCAGGACATGCTCAACTCGTACACGGACTTTTTCGCGTTGGTGACATCGGGTCGGCTGGCGCACAATGCGCAGCCCGGTCTCGATGCGCCAGCGTCAATGGCTGCGACGCGTCGTCTCGGTGGAGTGGATGTGATCGATCGGCGTGGGTCGCCGTGTGATGCGTCTCCGCTGATCGCTGCTGTGGGTGCCGTGTGGCTGCTCGATCATCAACCGGTCGTGGAAATCCGCGACCCGATCCCGCCGCCGCCGAAGGTTGGTGTGGTGGGCGGTGCCGATGGTGGGTCGCGTGAGGTGAGCCTGCTGACGATGAGTTTTTGAGAGGGGTGGTGTCTTGTGGCTGAGATCGGCTATCAGAGCGGTGATGCGCTGCTGTCGTGGTCGCAGATGGCCTCGGCGCCCCAGGAGACGAACCCCGATCTGGTATGGCCTCGCTCGGTCGCCGTCTATGGGCGGATGAGGCGAGAGGAGTCGCAGGTCAAGAGCGTCTTGAAGGCAGTCACGCTGCCGATCCGGCGCACCACATGGGAACTGGACCCGGCAGGTGTACGTGAGCCGGTGCTCCAGGCGGTCTCGGCCAACCTCGGCGTCCCGATCAAGGGGCGCAAACCTGAGGCTAGGCCGCGCCGGACCCGTGGCACATTCTCGTGGAGCGAGCATCTGCGGTTGGCGCTGCTGGAGCTGCCCTACGGGCACTCCATTTTCGAGCAGGTGTACGAGTCTGCGCAGGGTTTGGTGCGTCTGCGGAAGCTGGCGTGGCGGCCACCGGAGACGATCGCCGGTTTCGAGGTCGCCGCCGATGGTGGCCTGGTCGCCGTCGAGCAGCACTCGATGGGGACGCGCCGAGTCCGTATCCCCATCGACCGGCTCGTCGTGTACGTCAATGAGCGCGAGGGCGCTAACTGGGCGGGCGAGAGCCTACTGCGATCGTGCTACAAGAACTGGCTCATCAAAGATCGACTGCTGCGCTCCCAGGCGTTGACTGTCGACCGCAACGGTCTCGGCGTTCCGGTGTATACGGGTGCGCCTGTGCCGGATGGAGCGACGGCGCTGGAGCGTGATGCGTGGATCGCTGCCGAGCGTGAGAATGGTTTGGCACTGGCGACGGCGTTCAGGTCTGGTGAGCAGGCTGGTGCGTCGATCCCGAGCGGCGCGAAGCTGCAACTGCTCGGCGTCGAGGGCGACCTCCCGGATGCTGACAAGCCGATCCGGTACCACGATGAGCAGATCGCCCGCGCCGTCCTCGCACACTTTCTGAACCTCGGGACCCAAACGGGCTCGTGGGCGCTCGGCACCACGTTCGCAGACTTCTTCGTCGGGTCGCTGCAGGCGGTTGCGATGCACATCGCGGACGTGACTCAGCAGCATGTCATCGATGATCTGGTGGACCTCAACTGGGGCGAGGACGAGCCTGCACCGCAGCTCGTCTTCGATGAGATCGGGGCGAAGAGCCCGGCTACGGCGGACGCAATCAAGGCTCTGGTTGACTGCGGAGCCGTGACCCCCGATGAGGGGCTGGAGGACTACATGCGGGCCAGCCATGGCCTGCCGGTGAGGGAGGTGGCGTGATGGCGACTCAGCACTACTGCTCGATCGAGATGAGGGCTGATGGTGGTACCGAGACCGTGGCTGATGTCCGCATCTACGGCGACATCGGGAGATGGGGTGGTGTGTCCGCCAAGGACTTTGCCGAGCAGATCGCGGCGCTCGATGTCGATCAGATCAACCTGTACGTGAACTCTCCGGGCGGCGCTGCCTGGGATGGTGTGGCGATCATGAATGCGCTGCGTCGGCACCGTGCCCGCGTCCTCGTCACCGTGGATGGGCTGGCCGCGTCGGCGGCGTCACTCATCTGCATGGCCGGTGACCACATCACAATGGGTCCATCGAGCCAGATGATGGTGCATGACGCGTCCGGGATCGCATGGGGAAATGCGCAGGTGCTGCGCGACACCGCGACGGTGCTCGACAAGCTCAGCGACTCCTATGCCGACGCGTACGCGAAGCGCGCTAGTGGAACCCGTGCCCAGTGGCGCGACATCATGCGCGCCGAGACGTGGTACACGGCGGAGGAGGCTGTGCTGGCGGGCCTGGCTGATGCGTGGGACGGGTCGGAGGATGCGGCGGCCGCTGCGTCGGCAACCCCGTTCGATCTGTCGAGCTTCCGCTATCAGGGTCGCGCTGATGCGCCTACCCCGCCCCTGCCGAGCGTGTCGGCATCCACTGAACTCCCGGCCAGTCCTGAGCCGGGCGAACCCACCACGAAGGAGGACTCCATGTCCGATTCTCTGATGGCTGGGCTCCGAGAGCGGCTCGGGATGACCGATGCCGACGCCGACGAGGGTGCCGTGCTTGCGGCGCTCGACGAGGCCCTCGAAGAGCGAGCCGAACCTGCCCCGACTGCTGCCCTGCCTGAGGGTGTCGTAGCGGTCGATGCTGCGACACTGGCCGATCTGCAGTCTGCTGCTGCCGATGCCCGGTCGCTGCGCGCCGAGCGTGACGCTGAGCGCCGTACCTCGCTGGTGGCGTCCGCCATCACTGAGGGGCGTATCCCGCCCGCCCGCCGCGACCACTGGCTGGCGCAACTCAATGCCGACGAGGAGGGCGCTTCCGCGATCCTCGCCTCGCTGGCCCCGAACACGATCCCGATGTCTGAGATCGGGCACGCCGGATCGGTCGAGGCCGCTGCCGACGCCGAGTACGCCCGCTACTACCCGAAGGAGGAGACGCGATGAGCGACTACCTGCCCCAGTTCAAGCCCGGCCAGACCGTCACGTTCACGGCGTCAGCAGCCGTCAAGGGCGGACAGTGCGTCGAGGTGACCGGTGACCGTCGAGTCGCCGCCACGTCCGGCGCGTCCACCAAGTACATCGGCGTCGCAGGCCACAGCGCCGCCGCCGAGTCCAAGGTCGTCGTGCACCTGCGCGGACACGTCCAACTCGTCAAGGCGAAGGGCGCCGTGACCGCTGGGCAGCATGTCGTGACCGCTGTTGACGGATGCGTGGCCGCCAATGAAACCAACCCCATCGGACTCGCCCTCACCGGCGGCACCGATGGCACCCTCATTCAGATCGCGGACTGAGAGGACGCATCATGGCATACACCTACCCCTATGTGACGGGCGCAGGGCAAGACCTCGCACCCGCCGATGTGCATCATTTTTTGCAGACCCCGACGCTCGTGGCGAGGCGGGTCAAGGAGTTGGCGCAGCAGAAATTCATTTCAGACTTCCTGCTGCAAGGCCGCTACGACGTGTCGGGTGGCGCGATCAGCTACCTCATCGACGATGGCCTGTACGCAGATCGGGAGCCGGAGGAGATCGCCGCTGGTGGCGAGTATCCGCTGACGCCCGCGACTGAAGGCACCCCGGCGTCTGCCCCGTCCGAGAAGGACGGGCAGGACTCTGAGGTGACCGATGAGGCGATCAAGCGGCTGCTCATGGACCCTGTGGAGCGTGCGCTGCGCAAGCTCATCAACTCCATGGTCCGCCGCGTGGATCGCAAGAACCTCGCGGTCATCGGATCGCAGGTCACCCGCACCAAGGCGGCTGGCGCGAACTGGACGACTGCCGATCAGATCATTGAGGACGTACTGGCTGCTGACGCCGTGCTCGATGATGACGACCTCGGTATCGACGGCTCTGTCGTGGTGCTGAACCCGGCCCAGTACGGGAAGGTCGCGGCGAAGTTCGTCAAGGCCGACCTGGCCGCGAACGGTATATCGCGCTCGGTGGAGAGCGGGGTGATTGGGGACTTCCTCGGCAAGACGTGGCTGGCTTCCAAGCATCTGCCTTTCGCTGACCCGATGGTGCTCGACCCGAGTCTGCTGGGTGGTATCGCGACCGAGAAGCTCGGGTCTCCCGGCTACACGGCCGTGCCCGGCACTCTCGGGATCGAGACGAAGGTATGGCGTCCGACTGACTCCGACCGTGACGGCTACCGTCTGCGTGTCCGTCGTGTCGGTGTCGCTGCCGTGATCGAGCCGAGGGCCGCGATCCGCATCACGGGCACGGGGGTCTGACCATGGCGTACCGAGTGAGCGGACCCAAGGCTGTCGTGCTGGTTGGCGGCGCATACATGCACATGTCGCACGGCTGTGTGCTGCCCGACGGGTCGGACACTGCGCACATCGAGCACCTGCTCGGCATCGGTCTCATCGAGGCCGTTCCCGAGCCGGACGGCAACACCGAGGGTGAGGGTGAGGCTCCCGACGGGTCGACCACCCGAGGCCGGAAGTAGGGGGGCGTGGGGCGATGGATTTGGCGCACATTCACGATGACCTGACAGTCGCTCGTCGCGTACTGGCATACGCCCAGACCATCGCCCCATGCATCACCTCCCTGACCGGTGAGGCTCAAGTATTGGCCCTCGCGATCCTGCGAGGTGCCGCCGCGAGCCTCGCCGGGTCAGACCGGCGCATCAAGTCGCGTCAGTCGGGTGAGTGGTCGCGCACCTACTTCTCCGACGCCGAGCTCGGGTCGGTGTTCTCTCCCGATGACACGCGAACCCTCGCGGCCATGTGTCCCGGCAGTGGTCGTGGCGTCGGTCCCGTCGGTTCGTTCCCGCCCCCCGATGGGGCCTATCGGAATCTGTGGCCGTGAACTGGATCGGTGAGTGCGAGCTCGTCCGGCTGGTGGGCGGCGACACGTTCCATGCGGCCGTGTCCGAGCGTGCGGTCAGCGAGCAGGCCGGTCGTCCTGGCGAGACGGGTCAGCGCGTCATGCTGGCTGTCTATCCGGCGCGCCGTATCGACCCTCCCACCCGGCTCGTGGTGCGGGGGCGTGAGGTCCGTGTGCTGGGTACTCAGATGCCGCCGTGGCCGGATGAACCGGCGCTCGTGAACTGTGTGGTCGCGACCCCGGCGCTGCCGGATGATGCGGTCATCACTGATGCGCCGTCTGACGTGCTGGACGTGGCGACGGGACGCCTCGGCGTCGAGGGTGCTGTCCGCTGGTCTGGCGCCGTGCACGTGTCCAGCCCGGCCCCCGCCACGGTCGAGGCTGCTGGTGAGGATGCTCCGCTGAATCGGGCTGTGATCACTCTGCCGCTCGACGCCGTCTATGCGCCTGACATGGTGCTGCGGGTCACGGGCTCCCGAGCCCCTGCGCTGATCGGTGCACGGTTCGTCCTGTCCGGCGAACTGCTGGACTCCGACGGCGAGGTGCGCCGCGTCATCGGTTACCGAGCGGAGGCCCGCCCATGAGTATCAAGGTCGAAGGTGCTAGGAGACTTGAGCAGGCGTGTACTGATGCGGCTGGCCGCATCGACAAGGAGACGATCGCGGTGCTGCGGCGTGCCGCGGTTCGGGTGCGGAAGAGGCAGAAGCAAACTGCGCCCCGCGACACTGGTGCCTTGGTGAAGGCAATCGGATACCGCATTCGCGGCACCCGATGGACCCGCACCGCCGAGATCGGCCCGCGTATGGCGAAGATGTACCCCGTCTATCAGGAGTACGGCACGGCTCGCATGCCCGCGTCACCGTTCGTTAGAGCCTCGGTGGATGGCGAAGAGGACCTGATCGCTGACGATCTCGACCAGGTCGTGTCACGGAGCTACCGGTGAGTCACCCGCTGCTGTCCGTGCTGACCCTCCACGATCTGGCGCTGGCGCACGCGAGGTATTTGGAGCCGCGTGTGCTCGTGTTCGGTGAGACTCCCCCTGACGCGTCATCTCGACGCGTCCCCTATTTGGTGATCGACCCTGATCCCGGCTACGACCGCGTGACCCGCGCCGACGGGCGGGTGTCGTCACGGCAGGGCCGGTTCTCGGTTCGTTGCTGCGGCTCGACCCCACAACAGGCATCGCTCGCGCTGGATGCGTGCCGGGGTCGGTTCGTGGATTGGCGCCCGTTCCCTTCCCTGAGGTGGGGCGCGGCGCTGGAGTCGGACGCTGGGCCGCTCATCAAGGACACGTCTATCCCCACCGAGCCTCGGTTCAGCTTCACGCTGACCTACGACATCGACGACTGAGAGGACCATCATGCCGACTCCTGACGCTGCGGGCTGGTACCGGGTGAGACGCAAGGGCGACCCGACATCGCCCGTGTGGTCCACCCGCGTCTATGACCAGGAGACTGAATCCATCCATCCCGGACGTGCGTCCGACATCTACGGCGAGGCGCTGCCGCCGAAACTGCACGCAACCCTGACTGTGGCCCCGGAGACGCCGGAGTCCACCCCAAACGACGAGGGAGAAAATAATGGCGACTGAGGACATCTACCCGGCAGGCATCTCCTCGCCGGGCAACAACACATGGCTCGTGAATGACACGAAAGCTGCCTCGCTGGCTGACCTCAAGGCGATGTTCGACGTGTCCTGCTACCTGCCCTCCGGGGAGGTCGAGATCGGCTTCTCGCAGGAGCGTGAGGACGACACGCGGGCCTGTCACGCGAGCAAGGTTGAGAGCTTCGGCGCGACCGTGTACGACCGGAAGGAGTGGGTCCACCTCGTGGCTCCCCAGGGAGACGGCACCGAGCCGGGAAACCTGGCGAAGTCGAAAATCAAGGCGAACCAGACCCAGTACGTGTATCTGCGGATGGGGGTTAAGCATGGCACCGAGCTGAAGGCGTCCGACAGGTGGGATGAGTACATGGTGCAGAACGGCGCCGAGCACACGTCCCCACTTCAGTCCGGCAAATATGTCCGCAAGGTACAGACCTCGTGGACACTGCTCCGCTCCGGCGTGACCTTCGCCTGACCTACCGCCGCATAGCCCGCCGCAGCCCCCGCCACGCCCTGTCATGGCGGGGGCTGCGGCCAGACAGGGAGACCACATCATGAGTACTGCGAACCAGAAACTTCGGGAGGCGCTGGAACGCCGCCAGCAGCAGCGGTCCACCGCCGGGCTGCAGCGCATCCCCTTCATGCTCGATGAGGAACTGGCGGACCGCATCGAGGGCATGGGGCGACGTGCCGCTGCGATCGAGGATCGGCTCCAAGCGCTGGGGGATGCTGGCGAGGGTGAGTCTGAGGATCGTCGCGCCAGCGATCCCGACGAGCGTGAAACCCTGACTGCCGAGCTGGGGCACATCAAGGCCGATCTGGAGACGGCGATCGAGGAGGCGCGGGACTGTCAGGTTGACCTCGTGTTCCGCCGCCTCAATGCCGACGAGTATGAGCACATTCTGATCCGGTCTGGCGGGGCGGAGGTCGATACGGATGCGGCCTCGGCGCAGAAGTTCCACTCCGAGGTCACTGCCCGCTGCTTCTTGCGGGTCGAGCTGGACGGTGAGGACACCGGCCAGACGTGGACCGAGTTCTTGGATGCGGCGCAGCCGACGTTTGGCGAGTTGGACCCGATCCGGGCACTCGTGTACGCCAATAACCGGCGGGGCAGCAACACCGTAAATTTTTGATCGGCGCCCTCAAGGCCGATCCTGACATGCTGGCGCTGGTGCGGGCCGCGAAAGCGCGTGGGTTGACTGTCCGGGCGATGCTCGGGTGGGAGCCGAACCGCACCATCACACCCACTGGCGACGGCAGCTACACCATCACAACCGCCCCGGCGTGGGACGAGACTGAGCGCAATATGGCGCTGGCTCTCGACGAGATCGAGGCCCACACCTGTCACGGCTGCGGTTCTGATCTGACAGAGACCCTGACCGACAAGTCACCGCTCGAGGACGACGGTGATGGGTACTACCACCGCATCCACGTCGGCTGGTGCCGAGGCTGTGTCGCAATGGCCCGCTGGCAACAGCGGGTGAGCAGCGAAGACCGGGAGCTGGAGGGCACTTCCGCTGATCCGCTGCCGCAGGCCCGCCGTATCCGTCTGGAGCGGCTGCCGATCCCAACCGAGGACTGACACTGCAGAGGTGGTGATGTGGCGTGTCTCGTACCGTCATGGCTCGACTGACGATCGACGGCGTGCAGGGCGTCATCACAGGCTTCCGACAGGTCGGCCAGGCCGCTGTCGAGTACTCCCGCACCGCCCAGAAGGCCGGGACGACCGCGACCCGCTGGATGGACAAACACTCTGACCAGCTCGGGAGACTGGGCGGCACCCTTCTCAAGGTGGGTGCGGTTGGTGCGCTCGCGCTGGGTGGGCTGGCGAAGTCCGCGATCGACTGGGAGTCGGCTTGGGCGGGCGTCACCAAAACCGTGGATGGCACACCGCAGCAGATGGCTGCGATTGAGGCTGGGCTGCGGTCGATGGCGAAAGAACTGCCGTCGTCGCATCGAGAGATCGCCGCTGTCGCTGAGGCTGCCGGTCAGCTCGGCGTGAAGTCCGAGGCCATCGTCGGTTTCACGCGCACCATGATCGATCTGGGCGAGACAACGAACCTGAGCGCGGACGAGGCAGCCACGTCACTGGCGCAGTTTATGAACGTCATGGGCACCTCTCAGGCGGATGTGCGGCGTCTCGGGTCGGCTGTGGTGGCGCTCGGCAATAATGGCGCGACGACAGAGCGTGACATCGTGTCCCTGTCGCAGCGTCTCGCTGCTGCCGGGTCACAGATGGGCATGACTGAGGCTGACGTGCTGGCGACCGCTGCGGCGATGGCGTCGGTCGGTGTCGAGGCGGAGGCCGGCGGCACGGCGATGTCCAAGACATGGCGGCTCATCGACGCGCACGTCCGTGCCGGTGGCAACGGTTTGGCGACACTGGCCCGCATCAGCGGGCAGACCGCCGATGAGTTCCGCGAGAAGTGGGGACGTGACGCCGCTGGTGCGACCGCCGATTTCGTCGAGGGTCTCGGCCGGATGCGGGCATCCGGTGAGGATGTCAATGCGGTGCTGAAGGACCTCGGCGTCGATGGTGAGCGGCAGCTCGACGTGATTGGGCGTCTCGCTGGCGCTACCCGAGCGGCTGGCACCGAGCAGGACCTGCTGCGGGACGCGCTGAAGCTGGGTGCGGAGGCGTGGGAGCAGAACAATGCGCTGTCACTGGAGGCAGCGAAGCGCTACGAGACCCGCGCAGCCCAGGCGCAGATCGCCATCAACTCGATCCGTGATGAGGCGATCACGCTGGGTCAGACGCTGCTGCCCGTGGTGGATTCGGTGCTGCGTGGCCTGTCGGCACTCGCGGAGGCGTTTGGCAGTCTCCCGAGCGCGGCCAAGACCGGGGTCGTCGGTATCGGCCTGCTGACGACCGCTGGGCTGCTGGCCGCTGGCGGCGTCCTCAAGGCCGTGAAGGCCCTCCACGATTTCAAGATCGCGCTCGCGGGTCTGGGCATCTCGGTGCGGACGGCCACGCTGGCGATGGGCGCGATCGGGCTGGCTCTGACTGCTGCTGGGCTGCTGCTCGGCGCGTGGATGGGTCGGCAGGCGGAGGCGACCCAGCGGGCCCGCGAGTACACAGACGCGATCCGTCAGCAGGGCACGGTGATCGGTGAGGCGTCGAGGGCGTTGGCTGCGCAGCACCTACAGGATTCGGGTTTGTTCGACCTCGCTCAGAAGGCTCAGGTCGGTCTCGCTGACCTGACTGACGCGGCGCTCGGGAATGCCGACGCGATGGCTCGCGTGAGGAGCCAGCTCGATGCGAGCAAGTCGGCGCTGGAGGGTCAGGTCCGCGCCAACGATGCTGCTATCGAGTCGATGCGAGCCAAGGGTGTGGCGACCGAGGATGAGCAGATCAAGTTGGCGGGCCTCGTCCGCGAGAATGACAGACTGAAGTCGACGCTTTCCGACCGGGTTTCGCTCTCGGATGAGGTGACCTCCCGCCTCGCGGAGGAGTCGCAGCTCGTCGGGGATGCAGCCGCGAAGGCGGCGCAGATGGCGGAGGCGACCGAGGGGTCGACCGACGCCGCCAAGGACAACGAGAAGGCGCTACAGAAGCAGGCGGACGCCGCCCAACGATCGGCAGAGGCGCAGAAGGAGCTGCTGGAGGCGACACAAGCGTACGGGAATGAGCTGCTGAAAATGTCCGGGTCGCAGATCGCGGTCGAAAAGTCGATTGCGAGCTTGGCCGAACAGGTAAAGAAGGGCGAAAAGGGCCTCGATCTCGCTACCGAGGCGGGGCGGGCTAACCAGGAGGCGCTCAACGATCTTGCGCAGGCGTCGATCAGCTACATCGGCACCCTCTACGACCAGGGAGCTAGCGCCGACCAGATCACTGCGGCCACGAAACGCGCCCGAGACGAGTGGGTGCGCGGCGCAGTCGCGATGGGTAAATCGAAGGACGAGGCGGACAAGCTGGCCGCCGCCTACTTTGCGATCCCGGACGACGTGAGGACGCAGATAGCCGCGACGGGAGCGCCGCAGGCCACGCAGATCGCGGACAGGTGGAAGGGTCTTTTGGCGTCGATCCCGGAGGAGGAGCGCACACGATTCCTCGCAACCCTGCACGGCAAGTCGGCGGCTGAGGTGGAGTCCGCATTCCAGCAGCTTGCTCGTGACCGGGCTGCGCAGATCAAGGTGCGCTACACCATGACGAACAACATCCCGGAGATGCGGACCTCTAGCGGACTCGTCGCGACGGGGCGTGCGATGGGTGGTCCCATCTACGGCCCCGGAACAGCCACCTCTGACTCGATCCCGATCATGGCATCGACGGGCGAGTATGTGATCAGGGCGGCGTCTGCCGCACGACTCGGGCGCGGCGTCCTCGACTACATCAATGCTCACGGCGCTGTCCCGCGCTTCCGCGACGGGGGCAGCGTCACCGCCTACCGTCCAACACTCTCGGCCCCGACACTCAGGCATAGCGTAGACACGTCCGGTATCTCGGCTGCTGTGGCGGATGGCCTGGCTGGTGTCCGGATTGTGATGGTGGACCCGACCTCGGGTGTGGAGCGTCTGGTGGATGCGCGGATCGAGATGGCTGGCCGTCGGTCGGCATCGACGGTGAGGAGACGCTGATGATACTGGCTCCGCTGGTGATGCAGTCGCCGCCGTGGGTGGACATGCTTGTGACGGAGGTTCCGGCTGGGGTGGTGTCGCTGCGTGTGTGGCGGGTGGTGGATGGTGTGCGGGTGCCGGTGCGTGGGCAGCATGTGCCGCTCGGGTCGTCGGCGCGTGTCGTGGACTGGGATATACCGGTCGGTGTGCCTGTGACGTATCTGGTTGAGGCTGTGTCGTCGTCGGGGCAGGTGGTCGGTACGGGTGGTGAGTCGGTGCAGGCTCTGGTGTCTCCCGGACACTCCCGTGCGTGGCTGTCCGATCCGATGGCACCGCTCGGTGCGGTGGTGGTGGGTGTTCTGCGCTCGGAGTCTCGTGGCCGGTGGTCGTCGGCGTCGGAGATGGTGCGCCCGATGGGTGGTCTACCTGTGACGGTGGGTGGTGCGCGTCAGGTGCGTGTCCGGTCGTGGCGTCTGGTCGCTGAGGATGAGGCGACGGTGCAGGCGGTGGACCGGATCATGCTGGCCGGGCCGACTGTACTGCTGCGAGGCGACCCGGAGTGTCTGGATCATCCGACGGGGCTGCTGTACGTGTCGGCGTCCGATGTGGAGTCTGAGCGGACCCTGCCGCACGAGCCTCGGGTGGTGTGGCGTATCGATGGGTACGAGTCCCGGGGCCCGGCGATTCTGCCTGTGGTGCCGTCCCGCACCTACGCGGATGATCTGCGGGAGCATCCGACGTATCAGGCGTCTCGTGCTGCTGCCGCGACGTATCTGGACCGTCTCCGTCTGCCGGTGACCTGATGTGGTCTGTCGATGATCGGTGGCGGGCTGCCCGGCTGGGCGATCAGGCCATGTCGTGCACGGTGTGGCCGGTGATGCGGGGCCAGGTGCTGACCTCTGAGCCGCTGGAGATCGTGGATGGGTCGCTGTCGGTCGAGTTGCGGTCCGGTCAGGTGCAGACGTCGCTGGAGCTGTCGATCGCGGACCCGGACGGGTCGCTGTTCACCGGTCGTCCTGATGCGGCGCTGGCTGTGTATGGGCATCGGCTCCAGCTGCGCGCCGGGTACGCCGGCGTGGGCGATGTGCCGCTGGGTGAGTTCCGGGTGGAGCGCGTAGTCCCGGACGGGTCACCGTGGCGGCTGCACCCGTCGGGGAGATGGATGCGTGGTGCTCAGGTGCTGCGCGTCTCCGCTGGTGACCTGCTGGGGATCGTCGCTGATGACCGATTCACGGTACCGGCGCAGCCGCGTGGCGGGACGGTGCGTGTCGAGGTGCAGCGGCTCGTCGCTGACGTGTTGCCGGTCGGCGGCTGGGATGCGCCGCAGTCGGTGCCGTCGTCGGTGGAGTACTCCGAGTCCCGCATGGATGCGCTGCTGTCGGTGATGCGTCTGGCTGGCTTGGTGGCTGTGGTGGATCGTGCCGGAGTGCTCCAGGGCGTCCCGGATGCTGGGTCTGGTCAGGTGTGGGAGGCGTCTGCCGCCGATGTGGTGGAGTGGGTGCCGGTGATGGACCGGGACGGGCTCCGCAATGGCTGGGTGGTGACCTCGGAATCTGAGTCTGGCGAGCCGTTGCGGGGGGCCGAGTTCGAGCGCTCCGGGCCGTTGGCGTGGGACGCGTCTGGGTTTGGTCGGGTGCCTGAGTTTCTGCACTCCCCTCTGATGAGGACAAACGCGCAATGCGCGGTAGCTGCGCAGACAATGGCGGCGAAGGCTCGGGCGGCGCGCCGCCAAACCCTCACCGTGACGTGCGCTCCCGACCCGGCGCTGGATGTGCTGGACACGCTGCGGCTGCGGCTGCCGACCAGGACGATCGATGCGCTGATCACAGGCATCAGGATGCCGCTGGTGGATGGTCTGATGCAGCTCACGGCTTCGGCTGGGTGGGGGGTGCTGACTGATGTCTGACCCGCTCGCTGATGCTGTCGTGGATGCCCTGACGCCTGCACGCCCCCCGGCTGTGGCCGGTGAGGTGGTGTCCACATCCCCGGCACTGCTGATATCGGTGCTGGGGTCTGAGGTGTCGCCGCTGTCGTGGCTACCGACCCCGCTGGTGGTGGGGGATCGGGTGCTGCTGCTCCGCTCAGAGGGTGTGTGGCATGTAGTGGGTCTCCGGTCTCCGCGTCCCGGTGAGGGCATCGTGTCCTCGACAGGTGCGGGTGTGGTGACGGTGACCACCTCTGCGGGTCGCGTGACGGTGCCGCATGTCGGTGGTGTGCCGGTCGTCGGTGACCGTGTGGGGCTGGTGTGGGGTGCGTCGGGGGGGATGGTGGTGGGCCGGATCGGTGCCGCCGCAGCCCCTCCGCCGCCTGCGCAACCGCCGGCCGATCCTGACCCGCCGCAGCGCGATCCGGTCCGCCATGAGACGACGGTGACCGCCGCCGCGGTGCAGGCGTCGACGGCCCGCTCGGGGTCGTGGCGGACGGACGGAACGGCAGGGTATCGCGCCTATCAGGGGCACTCCACGTCCGGCCAGTCCGCCGACAACACCGGCTACTGGTTCTACGGGCAGGCGCTCGCGCGGGGTGGCGTGGCGGTGTCCGGGTCGGTGCGTCTGTATCGGGCGACCGGTGCCGGCATGTCGGCTGCGCGGACGGTGTGGCTGGCGCTGCACGGGGCCGCGACCCGCCCCGGATCACCCCCTGCGCTGCTCACCACCCCTCGCGCCGCTGGGCAGGTTGCCCAGGGCGGCACTGTCGATGTGGCGCTCACCCTGTCGGAGGTGTCGGCGCTGCTGTCCGGCTCCGCCCGTGGGGTGGCGGTCGCCTACCAGGGCACCGCCGACTACATGGCGTTGCTCGGCCCCTCTGACCGGCCCGACGCGGGCCGCATTACTGTCACCACGACCCTGTAGGAGGCGATATGCCGACCACACCCATCTACGGTCTACGCACCCCCGAACTCCCGGACGCCAACAATGTGCCCGCCGATATGGCGGTGCTCGCCCAGGGTGTGGAGAACGCTCTGGGCAGGGTCGCCATGAGCGGGTCGGGTCCATCTGGCCGATGGGTCCGGTTCGCCGACGGAACCCAAATCTGCTGGATCTCCACAACCCGCACCGATATCGCTATCACCAGCCCCTACGGGCCGCTGTTCACGAGCGAGTGGACATGGACCTACCCCGCAGCATTCAACGACACCCCCACAATCACCTGCTCCCGATTCCAGTCGGGCACCTCAGCATCATGGGGGACTGTCAAAGAAACGTACTCAACACAAGCCACGCTGCGCGCACTCGACGCCTACTCGCGTGCAGCGGGCACCGCCACCTACATCGCCGCCACAGCCATCGGGAGCTGGAAATAGCGCCCCCTCGCCCACAGTCGTCAGCGGCTGCGCACCCGAATAGGAGAACATCATGCCCGAGAATCCGACTCTGTACGATCGCACGGTGTGCTCGTGCATCATCGACACTGCACCCCTGATTGAGGCTGAGCTGCGCAAAATTGGGGCGATCAAGCGCGACCTGTCGGGGCTGATCACGCAGGGTGCGTACTCCACGAGTGTGTCTGCGTCGGCTGGCACTCACGCGGGTGGCGGGGTGATCGATGTCCGATACTCACTGACCGACACCGACGCGAAGCGGCGGGCATGGGCGGCGGGGGCCGCGATCGCTTTTCCCCGGACCCGCATTCTCGGGCTGTGGCCGTCGCATGGTCATGTGGTGTGGCGGGGCTGCCCGCATCTGGCTGCATCGGCCGCACGCCAGGTCACCTCCTATCTGGATGGGCGCAACGGGCTCAAAAGCAACGCACCGCTGGGCTATCCGGCGGTGCCGGTGCCGACTGTGCAGCAGATCCTCGCACCGAAACCCGCCCCGAAACCCCCCGCGCCGAAACCCGCGCCGCCGTCGCGGCCTCGGGTGTCGCTGGCTGATGTGCAGACCCAGGCCCGCCGCCGTCGGCGCTCAGTGTCCGAGCACGTGCGCACCGTGCAGCGGGCGCTGCTCGCCGAGAATATCCGCACCGTAGGCCCTGCTGATGGGTGGTGGGGGCCTCGGACGACGGAGGCGTATGCGTACTGGCAGCACTGGCTCGGGTACCGTGGCCGCGCCGCTGATGGTATCCCTGGCCGGGTGACGCTGGCCCGTCTCGGCCAGCGCCAGGGCTTTGACGTGGTGTCCTGACGTGTCTCGTCGGACAGCGATGCTCATGCTCGGCGTCCTGTGGGTGCTGATCGGGGTGTCACTGCTCGATGCTGGCGTCCCAGCCCGTGCCGAGCTGATCGACCTGCCCGACTGGCTACGAGCCGCCCTATGGGTCGCTGCCGGCGTGGTCGCGATCGCCACCGCCGGGCATGTGCGGGCATCGGTGTGGGGTCTGGCCGGGTTAGCCCTGGCTGCCTCGGAGCGGGCAGGGGCGTGGCTCGTCGCGTGGTTCGATCACGACGGTAACGCCCCGGCGACGAAACTCGGGCTGTATCTCGTGGCGCTGTGGGCGGTGTGGATCACGGCCTGTATCCCCGCCGACCGGGAGGTGCGCTGATGGAGACCGCCCTATCTGTGCTGGCGATCATCGCGCCCCCCGTGGTGATGTGGCTCGTGGCCCGTACCGGTCAGCGCTCGACGCTGCGGTCAGCGGAAATCACGTCCGCGACCGACCTGGTGCCGGACCTGATAGCCCGTGTGGAGCGGCTCGAGCAGCAGGTGCATGCGCTGCAATCCGAGCTGTCCGAGCGGCTGGGACAGCTGTCCGCCGCCGCCTGGTTCATCGACCAGGTCGGGATGCTCCGCCGCCCTGACTGG
>NZ_JBQKLA010000026.1:0-17161 GCF_052116465.1 Collinsella sp. Sow4_D11
CCTAGCCTTGGGCTAGGGCTATCGGTTATTTTCGTTGGGTCATGAGTGTTGGCGAATATTTTCGAGGATATAGTCTGCGTAGGCTAGTAGTGCTTCGGACTTGTCCTGTGTATAGGCGATTAGTGTAATGTCTCCAGTTACTGTGTCGTATGTCTGACAGAGATACCCTGAGATTGTGCCACCATACGCGTATATCAGGAACACAATTTCGTTGGTTGACTGACATAAAATTGAGCGAACGACTCGGTATTGCTGAAAGTCATAGGAGGTGTAGTTGACTGCGACAATGAGGTCAACGGCGATTCGAGTCGTGTTGATGTTAGGGGTCATGGCGTGTGTCCTTTCAGGTGGCCTACACTCATCGTAGCATAGTTTTCGCCCGACACAACACGTATCGGGCGAAAACTATGGATGAGTTTTACGGTCTGGCGGAGGACTCAGTTCTTGGCGTGCTTGGCCACGATGGCCCAGAAGTCGGCACCTTCGACCTGGACTGCGTACCCGTCGTGGAAGTCCCCCAACACCTCGTCCGCGATGGCGTCCACGTCGTAGTCGTCGGCGTCGGCCATACCGCTGTTGATGACTGCGATGACCTCCATATGCAGGGCTTCGTTGCGGGTGCTGTAGGTGGCGTTCATGTTCTTGTCCTTTCGTCGGCCCGTTGTCGGGCTATGTGTTCATCGTAGCATAGTTTTCGCCCGACACAACACGTATCGGGCGAAAACTATGGATGAGTTTTACGGTCTGACTGTGACACTCATGCCAGCAAGCTCAAAAAGTTTGGCCAGTTCCCTGGGGCCTAACCAGCCATCGGGTTTGCTGGCACCACTGTATCGGCGCTGGAAACCTGTCGTGCCCCTGACACCGTTACCGACTGTCTGACTACCGTAGTGGCCGTCTATGTAACGCGAATCGAGATAGCCGAGTTTGCCCAGTGCGCGTTCCAACGTCAACACCTGTTGGCCGTAGGGACCAACCGGCCTGCCCGTCTTGGACGGATCACTGTATCGCGCGCTGCGCAAATTTTCGACGCTGACGCTTGCAGTATCAACGATGTTGGTCGGCCAGCGTGACTCGGTGGAAAACAGTACGTGAACATGATCGTAGTGGCGCGTTGAGATGTCGCCTGTTTTGTTGAGATTCTTCCATGTCCGGCGTTCACGCGACCATGACCGGTTTTTCCAAATAATCCATACGAATTTCAGTTTGTCGACATTGGCGATGAGATAATCGCAGAAAGCATCCCCAGCGCGAGCTTGTTCTACGGTAGGCCACGCATTGACTTTACTGGAAAACATAAAGTCAACGGCTCGCCTTGTTCTGTGCTCCTTTGAGTTGAGTCTAAATCCACTGCCAACCCACATACAACGCATAATTGTGCTGCGTTGTGTCATGTCATAGAGTCGTATTGTAATGTCTCGAATGGGCGGGTTGACTGCGCCTAGGTACCTGAATGGATCAACTGCCATGATAATCAATCTCCTTTATTTGTGGAAAACTCCGTTAATTCCGACATAGGTCACGCCTGTAGCGTTGACAGGCTCACGGTAGCTAGCGGGAAAATCAATCACACCATTACCCCCAATAGCGGGGGTGATCGTAATTCCGTTGTACGTGAATGCGGACAGGAAACAAGGTTTACTCAGTGTGAATGGCAGTCGTGCCGCCTGCTTTGTAATGTCACCTTTAATCAATCCACTAATCATGTACACATTCGTAGCAATCTCTGCATACTTCAAAACATAACTACCAACGTTTTCGAATCCGTTCAACAGTTCCACGGTTATTTCTGTTGCGGGCGACAATGGGCCGGGGATACCGGGGTCACCTCGGTCGCCCTTAGGGCCGGGGTCGCCCTTGTCGCCCTTGATGCCCTTCTCACCGTGCATTCCGGGGTCACCTCGGTCGCCCTTAGGGCCGGGGTCGCCCCTGTCGCCCTTGATGCCCGGCCTACCGGGCACGCCGCGCTCACCGGGCTTACCAGGGTCACCTTTAGGGCCGGGGTCGCCCTTGTCGCCTTTAGGGCCGGGGTCGCCCCTGTCGCCCTTGTCGCCCTTGTCGCCCTGGGCAACGATATTGGTGGGGGTGACAATGGGCGGCAGATGGTTGGCGATGTCCCAGTCTTTCCCTGTGATTGTGACAATGAATGCTGGTGTTTCCCTACCGAGTGCGATAGTGAGCTCATAAACCCCCGATTCGATCACAGTGGGGAGCAAATCATAGTCACGGTTGACAGGAATCTTGAGGCTAATGCCGCGCGAATTAGTGAATTGTACATAGCCGCCGAAATTCCAATATTCGTCACTAGGCCAAGCGCGTACACTACCGTAAACATTAGTCGTGCTCATTCTTCCCCATCCTTTGCACGTCTGGCGTCCGTTGTTTCCGACAATTCTTTTTCCAGCTTGCTAGGCGTATTGAGGAAAGCGAGTCCGCATACTGCGCTGGCGAGCGCTAGCCATGCGGCCAATTGGTTGGCCTCAATGAATCCGTACACCGAAAGCAGGCCGAACACAGATACAGCAATACCATACACCCACTGTCTTGTAGTCGGCTCAAAAACCTTATTCTTCATTAACGCGCCTTTCGAGTTCACGTAGTTTAGACCATGCGGAAGCAATGGACTGACTGGCAGTAATTCTCTCTATTTTCTCACTGTTCAATTCTCGTTTAACGTCACGAAAATTCTCGTTGAATGTGTTTCTCATTGAATCTATCTGGTCTTTAAGTTCTCTGTTTTGTAGCACAATGTCAGACAACTTGACCATCTGATATTCATACTTAACTCTCATGTTGTTAATAATAGCAACAATGATTGTAGCAAACGGCACCATCACGGCACCTGCGCCGACAAGCGCATAGTAAACGTCAATCATCGCTTGAAAATTTCCGTGAACGCGTTACGCGTGCGCGGACAGTCGAAATACATTCTCCCATGACGATAGGCAGTGCGCAGAATTTGCGCTAAACCATCGCTATAGACCATGAGAGTTTTTCCCCTGTTCATTCTCACAGGGTTAAGCACGAATATCCTTTCGTTCTTTGGTCGTTTTTCTTGGACATAGTATGCGGACGCTGTATGTGTCCAAATCGAGAAACTACCCCCGCTAAGTTCCATTGTCGCTAGATACGTGGCTTCGCTCGGTTTAGTGGCAATAAGTCCATCATGATTGTCAGCAAACGTATTGCCGACCGAATATGACTCGTATTCGGTACCGGAGATGAATTGTCCGAATCTGGTTTGTTTGACGTATTCCATGAACTCTGCCGATTTAGGGAATTGCGCAACGATGAACCCGTTCTTTCGAGTCACGAACTCACCTTTAGCAGGCGGTTTAATGTCGTACTCAGAAAAATACGGGTTCATGATGGACACACTGTTAGCGAGAAAGATTACACGTGTTTTGTCTTTCGACCGGTCAACTGTGTTGTAGAAGTCATTGAGCCGCTTGTGTTCGGCGGGCAGGTACTGAGTGAATCCTTTTTCGATGATAAACTCATCGAAAATGATCTTTGTTACGCGCGGATAGGCAACAGACTTTTTCGATTGAGCTTGCGACAATGCAGCAAAGTATCCGAATGTCTCCCACTTCGGTTTAGTGACATCAGGGTTACGCGTGAGTTGTGCCAAGTCGCCCAACACCCTAAACCCGTAGTCAGGAAATTCATGAGCGCAGTCATCGAAGAAAGTTTGTTTAGTGGTGAGTTCAGTGGCAAACCGTCGAAGATAGATAAATTCTTTGCCGTTTTTCAGGTAGTCCCTGATTGCCCACACTTTAGCGCCATAAGTTTTGCCGATGCCACGTCCGCCTACAACAAAGTTGTAGACGGCATTACGCGACAGAATAGGTGTCAATGAGTAGTACATGCTTCCCCCTAGGCGACTTGGCGACGTACCCATACTAGCCCAGCTTTCCAGTCACGGATAGCCGATGGTCTCGGCCCACGGTCAACCGTACCGGACGCCAGACCTGACAGGCCTGCCCGGTACGCTTTTTCCTGTCGAATCATACTCTCAGGCCGGTGACTGCAACCGATCAAACCGAGATGATAGTGTGGTGAGAATTTCGAACTATCTGTTTGGTCACGATACCAACCCGCACAACCCGCTTCGCGCATAAACAAGTCTAGCGCTTGATTGTACGACCGCATACGCAAATCGAGCGTTCCGCCTTTAGTGTGAGTGTCTTTCGAGTTGTTGTCATACGGCAAATATCCTCCTTTAGTGACATGAATGCTACTGGAAATAAGCCCTTTCTTGACTGCTGCCGCGCTCACTTCAGTAATCCACTGACCAGCACAACCGCATGTCTTAAACGTGGCATTGCCGAGTGTCACAGTAATGGGTCCTGCCCGGTCATTGAAACTGTCTGGAGTGGCGGTGACCGGCTCGGGGGTGACAAGCAACACAGCATCAATGACCTTGGCTCGTAAATCTTCGGCGTGAGCCGGTTTGGACGCGGTAGGGTGCCCACGGTTAATTGCCCTGCTAATTGTTGACCAAGGGGAACTGGCCGTGTCGCACCACTCAAACAAGTTTTTTCCCGACCATGGGCCTTGCTGATGGAATTCCCAAATCGCAGTGTAGGGGGCCCACTTCAAGTTTTCGAGCTCGGTCGGGGTATTGACGAACATGTTTTCATCGCTAATCAGACCGAAAGATTTCATCCATTTACCGAACCGTAGATAGGCCTCTTTCCATGTGAGCTGAACCCAACCTCGTCCAACGTAAGGCGCGTACCTGGCATTGTCCGCGCCCTGCTCTTTCACCAATCTAAAGCCACCAGTTTCCTGTAAACATTCACCAACAAAGCACGCGGCTCGTTTTTTGTTGGAAAGAATGCCCGGATACGTGGCCGCAATAGCATCATTAAAGCCCTTCGCCACTTGCTCGGGGGTCTGCAACATCTGCGACTCAATCGCACCATAGGCGCGGTTACCAACTCGAATCATTTCGGCAGTGATTGTCACGCCGGAATATTCCCCGTCACCCGGTACTGTAGGCGCTTCGTAGCCCACGCCTACAGTACCGGACAACCACCAACCGTTAGGCGCGCGATATAGTGTCTCGGTTGTGCCATTGTTCATCCGACATACCAAAGTTTGGTCGCCCAACATTTGAATGTTGACAATATCGCCCGCCATGATCGTTCTCTTTCTATTCAGGGTTACCGTTGACGTCGCACCACCGCGTGCCATTCCACCAATAAGGCTTCTTTTTTACCCCGTTGTAGTAGGTTGCGCCTTGTAGGCGCGGCATGTCAGTGCCTGTCATGGCAGGGTGACTACCGTTTTGCGGGATACGCATAAACGTTCCTGTAGACACAAGATTGCCGCCGGTAAAAATCATGTCTTTACTGAGTCCGGTTGTGCCATTGTCGGGGACCATCACAAAACTGTTGCCCTGCGGGAGGTGCGTATAGGGCATGTAGTCTGCGTTGTCCCAGTATTGCACATACCATAGATCGTTGAGGAGTGTAAAACGTGCCTTAGTCACGCCGCCCTGAGACCATGAAAAACCGATGTTTCTTGGCGCACCATTACCGGCAGGGTTGCCACCTTTAAACGTGTTTCCGATTGATGTAATTCTTCCTTCGGTGGCGTCACCATTAGCGTTCACGAAATTAATTGTGTTGGTCATGTACACAAAACACCCATAGAAACCGACACTAAAGTTTTTCAGCATACCAACTTTAGCAACAGTTCCTCCCGGCCACTGTTCATATGTTTTTCCTGTCGGCATAGCTGTTTCAAAGTAAACGCCGAAAAAGACTGTTGACGTGTTGTTGTCCGCTTGTAGTCCAGTATCGTATGCTTCAATGGCGCCGCCGATCACTTTCACGTCACACTGATTAGTTTCCCTGATGCCAATTCCAGGGTTGCCGTTGTAATCGAGGCAAGCGAATTGCGGCGTTGTCACGGTTAGGTTATAACAGTATTTCACGTCCAACGAAATTTTGTTCCTGTAGGTTCGCAGTCGAGTAATGTCTCCATACCAGACTTCGTTACAGTAAACCGCAGTATCAAACCGCTGTACATTGACGTTGACAATGCGGACGCCACCAACGCACGTTACGCCTACCCCAGCATTGTTTCCCCGGATAGCCAAGTCCTGAATTCCCGCATTGTATTTCAGTTCGATGGCGGGACCACTTGTGACGCGCGCCAGAATGCCGGAAAATTCGTTGTCATCACCATCACTGAAACTAGTCCCGCGTAGGCGAGTGTACCGAGGAACTGTGAGAGTTTGCGTAATAACATATTTTCCTTGCGGAATGAACACGTCGCCCGATTCGCCTGCCGCGCTAATTGCCGCTTTGAACGCGCTTGTATCATCATTAGTTCCGTCGCCTTTAGCGCCAAAGTCGCGCACATTGAATGTGAGCGCATTCTTGGAAACCTTGGAATTCATTTCACTACGGACTGATGCTAGTTCCGTTGTCATCCTATTTTCATACTCGGCCAATGTGGCAGTGTACGAATTCGCCAACTGGGCAAACTCGGCAACAATTCCCTTAGCCTCGGTGTTGGCAGAATTCGCCTGCTGAATTGCTTCGTTGAGTTGGGCGACTTTCGTACCAACATCGGATAGTTGTTTGTCGAGTTTTGCTTGCATGTCGGCAAGGGCAGTATCATAACTGTTTTTCAGCGTAGACATTGACTGTAGCGCAGTCTCAATTGCCCGGTTAGTGTCGGTGATAAGTGTTCCCATATTACCGGTTAGGTCTGTATAGAGATTAGAAATTGACGCGACCGCACCATTCAATGCCTGCAATTTTTCAAGTAGTGTCATTCCCTCTCGATATGTGTATGGTGCGACACTACCGACAGGATAACTCGGGATAGGGACAAACAGCGGAAATGGCGAATTGTTGGACATAAAGTTTTCTCCTTAGAAAAAGTACCGATAACCTGAAAGATACTGAGTGTAATCGTCGCCTTGAAAGTCTGGAAGAATGTCGCCATTGTTCCACAAAGACATAAACAAGTCTTGCAATTCTGCAATAACCATCATGTCCACATTGACAAGGATAGACCGCCACTCAGCGATGAGGCTAGCGCCAGTGGCCTGCCTGCCCGTCACGTGAGACGACTGAGAGCCTGCCATATCCTGACTGCCCGACGTCGAGTCGTCAGAGTGTGCCTGAGCCTCGGTGCGCGATTCTGAGACGCTACCAGAGTCCGCGTAATCCTCACCCGGTTTGAGAGCCGTCTGAGGCGTTGTCGAAGCGATGGCGCGTGAGTGTGTCTCGGTGGCGTTATCGGTGCTGCCAGTCTGGCGCTGCGTTGTATCGGCACGTTGTGCTGAGGTGCCGAGCGTGGACAGGTCAACCGTGGACAACGGATCGAATTTCAGTCTTTCCGACCGATACAACTCGTTGTAATAGGGCATAATTTCACTCATGCGCCTATTCAACGCAAAGACGAACATATCGCCAGTTTCGTACCCAATCTCACGATGAGTGTAATGGTCAAGAATTTTCTTATTCAGTGGGAGACGATAGGACTCATCAAAGATAGGGTATTCTTTGAGTCCGATATCAACGCCCATAACATCAATGAGCGCGCCCAACTCAATCGTAAAGGTTGCCACTGCCGCTATCCTCCTTTAGATCAGAATTGAAAGACAAGTCCATAACCGATTCATCATCGCCCAAGTCCCACGAAACTTTGACATGCAAACCGTATTTTTCATTGATTCGATCTGCCGCATCTAAACGACATTTCAACGCGGCATTGCGGACTGACAGAATTTGTGAGTCATTCGAGCCGACTTCGGCGGCCACTAATCTTTCTTTCTTGTCCTGATTTGAGTTGTTGATACCGAGCAATGTCATGCATTCAAGCCAAATTTTCTGTTTTGCTTCAAGTAGGCGTAATACCGCGTCTTTATCAATCCCGGTATCAAGCGACTTGATGTTATCAATGTCGAAAGTATCAGTACCCCAGATGATAAACTCCCCGTCGTTAATGTTTTTCATCGCGTTAAGCAACGATAGGCGCTGCGCTTCACTCGCAATAACAATGTAGGGGTGACGTTGTTGCATTGTTGTCAACTCGATTGTGCGGTCAATCTCAGCTAGTTTCGTGGCGTAAATCATCACGATATCGGTGTCTGGCGTGCGTAAATAGTTTGCCCAGATGGGCACACAATGGCGAGCACTCATCGTACGGTTGAGATAGGTTGGCCCTCCGGTAACCATGAATCGTGTCGGGTTGTCGTAGAAATTGACTTCCCCAGCGCCAGCGCCGCGCAAAGCAAAGAAGCGACCCAAATTCTCATCACGGAAAAATACGACAAGCGCCTGTCTGAACAATGTCAATTCCAAGAATCGTGCATCAATTTCTGTTGGCAGGTTATCCCACTTAAACCGATTACACGACAGTTCTGTGAGTACGCGCACATACATACGCGACATGATCGTTTTCCGCGACCTGTCGGGCGACGCCATGAACCTTGAGTAAATGTCGTCATGAACATAGTCCGGCCTATTTCGTCGCTTAGCCATTAGTACCCCCGCTGAGAAAGATAGTAACCATAAATAGGTTCATTGTTTTCCAATATAGTAATTCCGATGGCGCTAGGATCATGCCACACAGTCACACCTTTTTCAAAAATGCCCCGAATTGTTTGCTTGTAGTTCTCTGGACACCATGAGGCCGACAGATAGAGCTCACGCAACTTCCAATACGTAAAGGTGGACATACATTGCAAATCACGCGGCAGCTGATTAGTGTACCGGTTGACGGCATACCCATAGCGCAACCAATAACCCCCAATCATCGCCATTGTACCGGGGGAAAGTGTTTTCAGTCTTGCCTGAATATGCATTCCGGTAGTCGCCAGCAAAAACGCCTCGCCACCTACTTGCCCGCTCACAGTTGGTTGCGTGAGTTTAGAATCTTGAACTCGAGCATTAATCGCGCCGATTGTGTTGGCATAGTCACCCTTAGCAGCATAATCGGCGTATGTTTTGTTTGAGTCGCGCATATACTGCCCGGTACTCACGCGAGCGCTTGTCTGCGATTGTGCCAAATCGTTGGCTATCGCCGTGGACTGCGTATCCGCATTCACACTGATACCGGTACTGACGCCACGCGTCAAAGCGCTACCGATGCCGGCCCCAGGGTTGGTTCCCACTGCCGACGCCAGATCGCCAATCATGCCGACGCCCATACCCTGATACGCCGCCTGCGACCTGACGCCTAGCTGCGCTTGTGAGCTGGCGACCGCCATATTCGTCAGCGATTGTTGTAAGTCGAGTCCCGCCGATGATTGATCGTAGCCGAGTTGATTAGCGGTGAGCGCTTTTTGTTGTGCCCAGTTTGCCGAGTCATGTTGATAGGCAATTGAGTGTGCATTAGACGCCATGAACGCCAGATAAGAATTATTTGTTACTGAGAACATGGGCAGATTGTTGACGCCAGTCGTCATTGCCAATGCCTCACCAGAATCATGATAGTTGTGCTTTATGTAGGTGTTGACGTTATAGTCTGTAGGGTGAAAAACAATGCGCGGCGATGGTTGCGCTACATGGCACGCCATTGTCATTTTAACCGGAAGTGTTCTGTTGACATTGAATGTTGATAGCTTATTCATTCTCTCCGGTTTGAGCACAATCGGCGTACCGGTATTTGTTGTCACCTCAATATACGTATAGGGATACGTGAGAAACTTTGTCAGATAGCGGAAACAGCCATTTTGAAACGACTGCGGCATACCGTCTAACACATTGTCAACAAGCGTAAAGGTGACAAACTTTTCAATAGCCGTTTGCGACGGAATGTAGCAACCATCGAACTTATCTACCGTGGCACAATTTTCAGTTTTGACAAGCTCCGAGGGGACCATGTACACAGCAGAAATACCCTGACTAATCCAAGGAAAGTCTTGCAATTTCTGAGTAAACGTGATGTAACTACTTACCGAGTCGAAGTAGTATGCGGCCATGCCATTAGGCAGACCTTCCATTGTGTTGCCTGTAGCGGACTTGAGTTTGGGGTTGTCGAGTGTTCCCCAATCTTCCTCCAACTTGACCGTGCTATACACAATAACACCATATGAATCATAGTAATTGTCGCCCGGTTGACTCTTTAGATTCGCTATGTGCTTCGACCATACCCCTGACACAGTGTAATCGTTTCCCAAGTCCAAACCTTCCGGTTCGCACAGTTGGTTAATAGCGGCCTTGCTGTGCGACGATTCGTCGGCAATTCCCACATGTCCACGTTCAATGTACGCCGAATTAAACGTTACATAGGGGAAGAATGATTGCCACACATCAAGTTGCACAAAAATTTCTGTTGTATTCGGTGCCGCGCGCCGCATATCCTGAATGAAATAGTAGAAAGTGCGACCATTACCATCACCATACCCCGGACGCTCGCCAATAGGTTGCACAGCATTGTGAACCCTAATGTAATTGTACGTATAGGCGTTGTTGAATGGCAGCGGGATACGGATAGGCTCGCCTACGCGCGCATAGGACATACGATCAAACACGATTGTTTGAGTGGCTTCACTTTCCCTAAACAGATATTTATCTAGTTCCTTGTGATCTTTGAACTTCACAATGTCCCGATAGTCAGCATTCCATGCAACTCTATGTAAACTAACCGTAGTCCCCGGTGTCCACATATCGAAAGAAAATTCGTGATTAGCGTCCATTAAAACAATTCTCCTTTAAGCGGATATGCACAGTGGCCTAGGGTATAGGACACGATACCCTAGGCCACTGTGCTGCCAGCGTGAGGGATACGCCGGCGACCTCCGACTAACTCAGGGTCACCACATAATCTACAGGTGCCCCAGTACCGGGGTCAATCTTGACCGTGATTGTCTTACCCCCATTCGACGCCTTGACGCCCGCCACAGTAGTGCCCGGCGCAGTGGACACTTCCACATCAGCAGCGGTGGCCGTGCCGACGCCTGCCAGCGTATAGGTATAGGTACCAGACACAACCGGTACGCTAATGCCCTTTACAGTAATCGCAATGTCCTTACTACCCTGTACAGGCCAGTTACCAAGCTTGTCGCCAACAACCGGGACAGGCTTCGTCGTGCTGAAACCGTCATCACGCGGGTTATCATCAGGAATATATGCGGTCTGAGCCTTAACAGTTAGAGTAGTGGCAGTCTCATCATAACCACAGTGCAAAACACCTGTAGAAGTAATGTATGTGCGGTTAGACGTGCCCCCGGACACGGACCAAATCACAGCACCATTCGGCGGGTTATCAGACTTGGCAGTCTTACCGGACGCAGTGAATGCGACAAGTCCGCCGCGCATGACGTTCGTAGCATCGCCCTCAAAACTGATGTCAGTAATTCCGGTGATCGGCTCATTCTTAATCACAATCTCATCCCTGTGCAAAGTTGAGAACATAACAGCTGGCGCAAAGCGGGATGCGGAAATAATTCCCCAGTGGTGAAGGAAGTAGTTCATTCCCAAACTCACCGGGTTATACTGACTCGCATTCTCAAGTCGAGTATCAGCGAGTACGAAAAAATCCTTAGTTGTGAGAATTGCCTCGCAACCATTAATCTCAAACATCGCCTTAGGAATAGTAATCACTCGGTTAGGAATATCAGCTTTCTCAATATTGAACGCAGCTGCCAGCGCTTCAACATTAATAGCAGCCTGAAACTCTGGCGTAGTAAACAACACCATTTCATCAGCATTAGCGAAAGTCGGCATACGCGCGGCATTGTACTGACGCGACACATAGCGCATATTCCCATTCACAGCAAGAATACTGCGCAAAGCCTTGCGGGCATCATCGGGCGATGATTCAATGGACGCGATATCGGGAATTTGGACGCGATAAAAACCACCATTAGATTCATACTCACTAAACAGCTTGCAAGTCATGAGGAATTCGTCCCACTGATCTGACGTTGAAGGTGCGGCCATCAACTGAGAGACGAACGAAGAAAGTCCCCCATTTTCGAGGAAAGCTCGCTGCAATTGCGGTTCATTAATCGTAATCTTGTAGAAATTCTCACGATTAACGCGGTGGAAATTCGCTTGCACTTCGGGTGCTTCGGTCCCGAAAATAGCTTTTTCCATGTAATCGCGGTCGGGGTCATAGACGTGCGCCTTAAGGAGTCCGACCTGAATTTCTTCGATAGTATCGCCGTAATTCAACATTCCTCGCTTGAATTCTTGAAGCGGGTTAGTCCATGAAATATTGCGTGCAACAACCGAGCCAATACGGTTAACGAGCGCATCAACAAATTGATTCCACATAGGGCGGTACTGTGTGAGTGAATTTAGGGTGTCGCGCAAATTTGCTTGCGTGGCCTTAGGAATACGGTTACGGTATTCGCTTGTCGCGTCATTGCGAATAGCGTTAAGAATTGCCTCATTAGGAAGATTCTTAAGCGGTTCAATTGCCATAGTGGGCATTAGTTACTCTCCTTATCAAACAAGTCATCAAAACTAATTTCTTCGTTGTCGTCAGTAGCGATTTCCTCGGACTCACTTTCCCCAGTTTCCTCCTTAGGAACTGAAGTCAGCAAATCATAGTTCATGATCTTTAACTTGGTCACCTCGTCAGTCAGTGCCTGAATAGTATTATTCCTGGATTCGAGTTCCGACTCAAACCCTACACTCTGAGACTCGATAGCAGTAACCAAATTATCGTATGGCGTCATGTCCGAATCTTCCCCAAACATGGCACGCAATTGTGCCAACAATTCTTCCACGGATAAACCTTCTTTCACTAGTGAATGGGCCTTGTCCACAGTATAAGCGGAATGCCCGACAAAGCGCCATACGCCAGTCGGGCATTCCCAAAACGATGAGAGCCGGCCATATCGACACGCCAGGCCACCGTGGCAGGGTGTAGCTAGTCTCAGTAGGTCTCATCCTATGCCAGCCCTCTCCGGGTACTCTGAGCCGCGCCTAGCACTCGACAGGGACTCTCATCACCGCTAGTATAGACCACAAAACGGCCCACACAAATACTGTGTGGGCCGTTGTGCGGTTGTTTACTTGGTCGGCGCGGTGGCCTTGACTTCAGCGCCATGCTTTGCCGCGTACTCAGTCAGCGCATCGCGCACAATGTCGCGGAATTCCTTACGGACGCTCCAACGGTACTCGTCAAGTGCTTCATACAGATCAGCAGGAATGGTCAGATTGATGGACTTGGTAGCAACAACGTTCTTGGGACGAGCCATGATATCTCCTTAGTTAGCCGATGGACTGTGTTGTCCACTGGAAACCAGACTACACAACAACTGTCGCAGGTGTCAACCGGAAACCGACATCAGTGAGAACAACGCCACCTGGTACACGTTTAGGCACTAGTTTGCCCTTGTAGGTTGCCCCAGTCATCATGTCAGACAGGGTAGCTGATTTGGCAACATGAGCGGGCAAACCCGCAATATGAACAATGTCGGTACCATTGATCGTTTCACCATAGCATTTAGAACGAACAAAAACTGCGCGAGTGAACACGCTTTCTTGTTTCCATGCGCCCATTCTTGTTGGGTGAATATCAATGTCGGGCAGTTCAGTGCCTAGCAGATGTAGTGAATCTGTGTCGGCATAGATGAAACGATCAAAGTTCTGTTGCGCAGCGCGTACCGTAATGTTGCGTGCATAGGACGTAATGAATACACCTACAGCAGTGTAAACGGGTTCCCTCGTTTGCAGATCACCAAGAATCAATTTCACGCGATTATCTTCTAGGACGGGAATTTTTCCAGTCACGTCAGGATTAGTGGCAAATTTCCCATACAAACTATTGAGATGTAGTTTCGCTATGACTCGCTTACCCCCGGTAGAAGTTTCCTTAATCTCAGACCATTTGTCAATGTATTGCGTAAACATACCGTAAGCACCATGAAACCTATAGCCGCCATTGTATGCGTAAATCACCAAATCGTAGTGTTCATTCCACAATGCCAAATCAACATTCGTGCAAGACAGAGTAACGGGCTCACTAATCTCTGTCAGATACTCGGTAGCCATGAAAAATCGTGAACCCTTGATCTGAATACAAGGAATATGCCCCGGTTTGAGTTTAGCAGTGAATGTAATGGACGCAATGAACAAAGAATAACCATCACACAATTCTGGCAAACCGTCGCACCATTGTGGCGTGCCATAGGGTAATAGCGTGTTGTACATAACCGAGGGATACAAAGAATTGACGTCAAACACAATCCCCCCACCCAATTCCTTACCCTGAAACTTGGGATTAACATAAGTGAAGCCGCCACGGTAGGCAGTTCTCACGCCTTTATCCACATCATCAGGTAGCACAGGAAAAAGTCGTTTGAAGCGTTTAGACGTCATGATTCTTCGATACTCTGCTAAAGAGTCAGCGCCTACCGTTAATTTTGTTGCCCCCGCATTCAACACTTCGGCCATAGCTTGCGCCACAATTTCCACATCATGACACACATACTCAATCTCATGTGGCGTCGGCTCATACCCTATTGGCCTATCCGCTTCATAATCAATTGTACCCTTAGACAATTCAAGGTTGAACGCCTTGGCCATTGTCCCGACAGATAGCGGAATTTTCTTGTAAGAATCTCGAAACTCCGTTGTTCCACCCTTGCGCCAATAAACCTTGATTGAGTAAAACTTTCCTTGCTTACTGATAAGCGATTCAAACTCGCCCCTAACACCTTTATCCTCCGTGTGCCGATAGCCTTTTCTCAGCAGGTAGTCAAGCAAAAACATTCCATCGAAAGCAAGATTATGGAAATAAATATGACTGTGCATACGCTCAATCGTGCCCACAAACTCATCAATCGTCAGACCATAAATCGTTGTCCCCGGTTGAATTGGTGTGAGCGCCCATAACCACACTCGACAATCATCAGGGTTCACGGTTGTTTCAAAGTCAGCGACAAAGTGTGTTATCAGTGTGTCCATATGAACAATTTCGTCCTATTGTTTCAGTGCCCAATCTGCATACACATTAGCAGTCGTTAACGTATCCCTCATCACACTTTCCAACCAACCAAGCTTAGAATCTTCGTCAACCAAATCTTTCTGCTGAGAATGATAGCTCAATGCCAGTTCCGCGCCGAATGGTGAATAATTCCACAGCAGGTCAAATTGTTCATTACTCATTTTCTTAATCTTGCTATACAGCTGTTTATCAACCTCTCTCACCATTTTTGTTGCCGCGCGCTTACCAGACTTACGCGCACACTCAATTCCGCTTTGAGCTTTCTTTTTCATCTGCTGCGCAAACTTGGCAACCATGTCATTACCGGTCATCGCGCTAGCCTCACGCGTATGCGCTTTGTACAACGAATTAACAGCCGGATCGGTTTTAAACATAGCTTGCGGAATATGTGTCTGTTTCATGTAGCTTGCTACGGTTTGATTGTTCGGTAGCACTCTATCGGCATACTTGGCATAGAAGTTATCTACTTGCCGGGCATAGTCACGTTCATAGCGTTTATACTCACGCCACTGTGTGCGACTAATGGGCGCGCCACGATAGCCGCCCTCAAACTGCGTTTTTCGTGACACGAACGAATCAAGCTTCGCTACATAGGCTTTAAGTTGCCGCGAATTGTACCGATCAATAGACCCCTTAGCGCGCCTCGGATCAAACTCCGTTCCCGCAACAATCGCCCCAGTATTCCGCTTGATACGCGCAACTTTCCTCTGAGCGGCTATCTCACGCCTACGCGCCAAAGCGCGCAATTCGTTCAGACTAATGTTATCCATAGCAAAAATAATAAGCAGGGGGGGATAGGGTAGTGTGCCCTATCCCCCGCTTGTCAGTTATGCGCGTAGTGCGCTCATAGTGACCCCCATTGATCCGCCATAGCGGCAGCGAGTCCGGAAAACGTCGTGCTCCTGAGTTTCCAACGGTCCTCGCTTGGCGGGAGGTAGTGGAGACGCTGTTGTTGGTTCTTTGGGAGAAGTTCCATCAGCCCCCGGACGTCGTCAGTCGGTTCAAGCTTCGGGAGCCCGTACAACCACAACCCGGTCGCTTTCATCTCAGGGTGTCCGAACATCCAAGGTTGGACAACCTGCGTCTGCCGACCCAACCCATGCTCCTCTACCGCGTATCGGTGTTGAATCGGGTTCTCGATAGCTATCCGTGGGGAGTTGAACTGACCCATCAGCCGGAAGAACTCGGCACCTTCTTTCATCTTCGTCCAACGGTCTGGGTCTTTCTTCAACCACGAAACGCCGGAGTTAGCCAGATACGTGCACGGGGGGTGCGCAATCACCAGATCCCATTCTTCTGTCATTAAGTCACGAACGTCACCTTGGTAGTGCGGCCCGGGTGCGTCTGTGGGGAGGATGTCACAGCTCATGGCGTCATGACCCCTCGCTCTCATCGCGTCCCGAACAACTCCGCTGTATTCACAGGCCACTAAGACCTTCATAGTGCCAGTCGCAGCGTCATAAACCGGAACCCATTACGCGAGCGTTTCTCGCTCGCCATGACTGGAACAGGCGTCGGCCACGTTGACGGATGTCCGATGATAGAAATAATATTCTTCAACGATCGCGTAATACCATCAGACAGTGCCGCATAGGCCACCTTGTCGCCAGAATCAGACGTACCCAGCAACACCGCGCGCATACCGTGCTGCATAACACCATCTTCGTCAGCATAGTCCACCTCTTGAATAACAAAGTTTTCGAGGTTGAAAATTTCGTCAAGGTGATCGGCCAATTGCTCAGTATCGGAAATTGCTGCGAAAACAGCAAGCTTTCCCGCGTGATCGGTGGCGTCGAAGGTTGAGTAAACCTTAACCGCGTCGAAAGCATTAGCAGTAGTTTCGGCGGGAACAACATCAAACGTAGTCGTTTCTTCGAACATGATAGGTCTCCTTAGTTAGTCAGAATTGGAAAGAATCTTGAAGTTCATTCGTCATGTGACGATCAAACAAGTATTGAGCGAACTGGGGCCATTGATCTTTATCAAGGAATTTCGCTGCGTATTGTACTGCCTCCTTTCCTGTCAATGAAACACGATGAACTGTGTCGTATGCCTTGACTGTAGCATTACCTGTTTTGACATAGCAGCGGAACATGATCGTAGAACCATTTTCCCTAACATACCGCATATCAACATAATGCACCCTAGTCACCTCCTTTGGTCGGCATACCCCCAAGTCTAGACACACACCCAACCAACACGCAAACTACACGCATGTAAACATATC
>NZ_JBQKLA010000027.1:0-15978 GCF_052116465.1 Collinsella sp. Sow4_D11
TGTCCGAGCGGCTGGGACAGCTGTCCGCCGCCGCCTGGTTCATCGACCAGGTCGGGATGCTCCGCCGCCCTGACTGGGGCCGGATGCCCCGCGTCCCGCACCGCATCCGTGACCATATTGACCCGAGCCTGTGGCTCGACCCTGATCCGGTGGACGACACGGAGCCGTCCCCTGTACGAGAGGACTAGATGATGACTGACCAGACGACGGCACCGGTGCCGGTGCCCCCGATCCCGGCTGAGGCGCGTCCGGCTATCGCTGCCCGGCGTGGCTGGCAAACCCTCTGGCAGGGTCTCGGGGTCGCTGTCCTCCTCGGTGTGCTGATGGCTGCCCCTGCTGTGCTGGGGGCCGAGTCGTGGTCGCAGGTGTGGCAGACTGCGCCTCAGTGGTCGTGGACGTTGGCGCAGGCTGCTGGGACGGCGCTGGTGGCGTGGCTGCTGCGCCGGTTCGGGGACGACTCTCATGTGGAGCTGCGTCCCCGCCACGCCGCCGACGAGGACTGATCTGCGGTGGCTGAGTGTCGAGGGCTGGATATCGGCCCCACGGTCGCGCCGTTGACGGTGCGTTTGGTGGAGGGTGACCCGGCGTCGATCGTCGCGCCCGGCGTCCCGTCCGGCGCGGTGCTGCGTTTCGAGGCCGGTCTCGACGTGTCCCCGTCGCCTCACGCCGAGGGGGTGTCGTGGGTGCTGTCCGCTGAGCAGGTCGCTCAGGTGGTGTCTGCTGGGTGGCATGTGCGTGGCGTGGCGGTCGTCCATGGGGGCGGAACCCTGATGGCTGGGCAGGTGCGTGTCATCTCCCGCTGGACTGCTGACTGTCCGCAGCAGGGGCAGGTGGTGCGGTATGTGCCGGGCGTGCCGGGTGCTACTGGACCCGCGCCGAAGCTCACTGCTGGGGGTGTCTCGACGGTCCCGTATGGCGAGCCCGCCACGGTCTCTGTGGTGGAGGCTGGCGCTGGTGTGTATCGGCTCGATCTGGGTGTGCCTGAGGGGCGGCGGGGTGAGCGCGGCGATGACGGGCTTTCCCCGGCCGTGGCCGTCGGTGCTGATGCCCGCCTCGTCATCGACGGCACCCCCACCGGCCCTGCCCTGACCGGACCCGCGCCGACTGTCACGGCTGGCACCACGTCCACACTGGCCCCCGGCCAGTCGGCGACGGTGCAGGTGCGTCAGACGGGGCCGGGTAGTTACGCGCTCGATGTTGGTGTCCCGAGAGGTGTGGCGGGTGATGGTGCGCCGGTGCCGTCCGGGCCGTGGCCTGTCACCGCGACACAGGTGGCGGCAGGCCAGCCCCCGACCGCTGCCCTGACTGGGCAGTGGCCCGACATGGCGCTACAGCTCGGGCTCCCGGCCGGTCCACCCGGGAGCCCCGGCCCGCCGGGTGCGGTGCCGACCGCCTCCGACTATCTCGTGGTCGGCCCCGGCAGGCCCGATATCCCGTCCACCACGTCCCTGACGGCGTCCCAGCTCGCAGCACTGCCGGTGGGGTGTGAGTACCGCTCCACAGACGGCGCGAGTGTGGGGGCGTGGCGGTGGCAGCGAGTACTGACGGACACCCTATGCTCCCGCGACGGGTGGCTCTGCACCGTCGGAGACACCGGTTTCCGGGACGTGGCACCACTGAGCCCCTACTACGACCGGATGAAGACGGGTGGCTCCTGGGATCGTGTGCTCATCCTGAGGCGCGTCGGCAGCTCGATCACGCTGGACTACGGTTTCCGCACCTCAACCTCGGAGTACGAGCCGATCATATGGACCTTCACCCCCGGGTGGAGAGTTTTCGCTCGCGGCGAGCCGTACTCCTACGCGAGCAGCGGCCAAAGCTTCACCCCCCTGCGCCTCAGTGGAGACGAGTTGAGGGTAGCCCCTGGGGCCACACGCGACGGTGGGGCGTACATGGGCGTTTTTAGCGGGCAGTCGCGCGACCCGTGGCCTGTCGCCCTCCCCGGCACCCCACACAACACCTGACAAGGAGATCACTATGGCAATCACCATCCACGCATCCGCTGAGGAGGTCCGGCTCGCCGAGGAAGACGCTGGCCTCGCTGACCGCATCCGACGCGCCACCCGCCTCGCAGGCATAGCCGAGGGGGAGGCGACCATCCACATGTCCCGCATCATCGGAGCCCGCATCACCGTCGGCGGCGAGCAAACCTCCCTCGCCACCCTTTACGCCTACCACTGGGGCGCGGCGTGCAAAGCGTTCTCGGGTCGCGTCCCGTCACGGAAGGCGGTCTGGGACGAGCTCGCCGCATGCGGTACTCACCCGGCACGGGTCACGGACGCGGCGATCATGCTGGCGGTGCAGGCCGTCCTCACCACCTAGACCTAACCCTGGCGCAAGCAACTGGCCCCCGCCCCCGTGGCGGGGGCCAGCTTTTTGCTGCCTCAGGCGCTAGTAGCGCGTCGTGCTCATCATCGTAGCCACTCCACCTCGAGATCGGGATCAGTCAGCATCGCCCGCCCGGCAGCGGCAGCCCACCACCCCCGAGGCCTGTCACCCACCGGGTGGCGCGACAAATCAATCGGCACCTCAGCGTCCAGCATCCGCCGCACCTGCTCATCATGGCGGGGCCAGCTCAGCCCAGATCAGAGCCTCGGCCCGCTCACTGATCCGGTCCCGCTCAGACTCCCACGACCGCAGGCCGCCGCCGTCATCGGCTGAGGGTCCGGTACACGGTGCGTCGAGTGAGACCCGATTGGCGAGCCAGTTCCATCACTGACACCCCCCGCTGATGGGCCGCGACGATGGCGCCCTGTAGCTCGGCCATCGCCTCACGCTCCGCGATCCGCGCAGCCAGCAGCGTGGCCGCGAGGTCGGCGAGGGTGGCGTCGCCCAGGACGAGCTTCGCGGCGCCCATGAACTCCGGGGAACCCGTGCCGGGCTCCCCATCGTCGGGGATCGTCTCGCACAGTGCCGCGTCGGCGGCCAGCAGCTCGGCGCGTTGGGTCGGGGTGGCGGTCGTGTCGGACAGCCATGCGTCGAGGTCGTGCTCGGTCATCGGTGCGCGTGCGGTGGTCATGCGGTCACCCACTCGGCGCGCTGGTAGTCGTAGCGGTAGGTGACGCCTGCGGCGACGAACGTGTCGTTGCGGTAGTTGGGGTCGGCCTCGCTGGTGGCGTCCTCGTCGTAGCCGTCGAGTCCGTAGATGACGTCCCGGAACAGGTTGTCGCCGTCGTAGCCGTTGAGTTGCTCAAGGATGCTGGGGCGGCGGTGGCGCTCGACAGCGGCCCAAAACTCGGCGTCGTCGGCGGTCTGCGTCCACCGGTACTCGGTGCCCTCGCCGATGGTGTCGAGCACCTCGGCGGCGATCGCGTCGATGTCGTACTCGTCGCGGCTGGCGTCACCGGACTCGATGGGCTCGATGATCTGGCGGAGGATGGCCTCGTCGCGGGTGGTGTAGCTGGTCATGGTCTGTCTCCTGTCGTGTGGTCGGTGGTGGCTCAGTAGCCGTAGGGGTCGTCGTCGATGATGTCCGTGCAGTCGCAGCTATCGATGTGGCACTCCGTGACGGACTCGCCGCCGACCGCGCTGGCGAAAGCCTCGCCCTCGGGGGTACGGTGCGCGGGGAGGCTGTGGTAGACGATGCCGAGTTGCGCATTGGCGGCCTCCCAGAGCTGGCGGGCGAGGCCCTCGCCGCGGCGATCCTCGCGGGTCTCGATCTGCATGACCTCGGCGTCGCTGATGCTGACGTACAGCTCGGAGGCGATGCCCTGCTCGTCGGAGATCTCCCAGATGTGGTTGGCTGTGTCGGTCTCGCTGTAGTAGCTGCCGGTGCGGTAGGTGATCGTGGCGTTCATAGCGGGTTCCTTTCCCTATCTGATGTATCCCAGTATACACATGTGGGTACCGGTATGCAAGAGGGGATCGAGAAAACACCGGGGAGATTTCTTGGCCGTGCATCTAGCGTGCATTAGTGATGCGGTCCCATGCGGTCTCATGAGCACTCCTGCGGACCAATGCAGACAACGAGAAGCCCCTGACTAGGTATGTCTCCTAGTCAGGGGCTTCGACTTATTGTGCGCGAGAGAGGAGTCGAACCTCTCCGCACTGAGCGCAAATATCCGATCCTCTCGCCCCGCGTGCATCTAACGTGCACTAGTGTGGTCAGCATGGCACGCACTCGCCGAGCATTCGGCACCCTCCGCAGACTCCCCTCAGACCGCTACCAGGCCAGCTATATCGGCCCCGACGGGCAGCGTCACCGAGCACCCTCCACCTACCTCCTGCGCTCCGACGCCGAGGCATGGCTCCGCGATGAGGAGATCGCCATCGACCGGGGCACATGGATCGCTCCCAGCGTCCGCGCCCCCGAGGTCGCCGCCGTCAACCTCGCCGCCTACTGCGCCGACATCATCGCCCGACGTCAGCGCCGTGCCCGCAAGCCGCTGCGCGACTCCACCGCCGCCCTGTACCGCCGCCTCGTGCAGCAGGTCATCGCCCCCACCCTCGGACGCATCGCCGTGAGTCAGATCAGCCCCGAGGCCGTCCGTGCATGGTACGACGCACTACCCGCCGCCACCGCCACCCAGAACGGCAACGCCTACCAGCTCCTGCGCTCCATCCTCTCCGATGCAGTGGAGGATGGCCTGATCCCGACCAATCCGTGCCGCATCCGCGGGGCGGGGAAGCCTGCGCCGGCGCACCGCTCAGTCGCGCTCAGCCCCACCGAGCTGCGCACCTACCTCGCCGCCGTCCCCGACCGGTGGCGCGTCATCCTCGCGATCACCGCATGGGGGGCGCTGCGATCCGGTGAGGTGCGGGCACTGCGGCGCTGCGACATCTCCGACGACGCCACCGCCATCCGCGTCGAGCGCACCGCCGCCCGCATCTCCGACCCGGACGGCGGGCGGCGGTGGCACATCGGGCCGCCCAAAACCACTGCCGGTATCCGCACAGCCCACCTGCCGCCGTCCATCGCTGAGGGGATCGCTCAGTGGCTCGCTGACTGGGATGCCCATCACCCGGACGCCACCGGCGACGAGCTGCTGTTCCCAGCCCGTGGCGGTGGGCCACTGAGCGATGGGTCCATCTACCGCGCCCATCAGCGGGGTGCACGGGCCGTGGGTCGGCCCGGCATGTCCGTCCACGACCTCCGCAAGACGGGGGCGACGCTGGCCGCTCAGTCCGGCGCGACCGTCCGCGAACTCATGGCGCGGCTCGGGCACACCACGCCGGGGATGGCGATGCTGTACCAGGTCGCCACCGACGAGCGCGACAGGGCGATCGCGCAGCGCATGGGGGAGCTGGGTTAGCGTGTCACGTCAGCGATGCGTACCTGCTGGGTGGCAGGTATCCCGCGACGCTCCCAGTTGCCGATGCTGCGCTCGGTGACGCCGAGCTTGTCTGCGAGTTGCCCCTGCGACCAGCCCCGCCTCAGTCGCGCCTCTCGGAGCTGCTGGCCGGTGATCATGTCCACCACGGTGACAGGAAAAATCGGGAAAGATTCGGGGTCATGAGGAAAGAGTAGCCGCTCAGCAGGGAAACACATCGTTGTAATTACGCAGCGCGCACCCTAGTCACTGCCAGTTTCTTGGTAGTTTAGTTTCCTTACTTGACTTCTTTCCTGTTCTTTCCTACTCTCTTCTTATGGAAGCAACCAGACTCGTGAACGGGGCAGCGGTCGCCGCTCTCCGCAACGCGGTAGGGATGAAGCAGGTCCGCCTCGCCAAGGACGTCGGAGTGTCAGGCGCATTCCTGTCCAACATCGAAGCCGGACGCAAGCAGCCCGGCCCCCAGACCGCACGCGCACTCGCAGACGCCCTCGGCGTCCCGCTCGAGGCCATCACCTACCCAGCGATTCGCCGGACGGTGGCAGCATGAGCGCCACGCTCGTCCCCTTCGCCTACGGCGATGCCACTGTCCGCGTCGTCACCATCGACGGCGAGCCGTGGTTCGTCCTTACCGACCTGTGCAAAGTCCTCAGACTCGGCAACGTCAGCATGACCGCCAGCCGCATCGCCGACGATATGAGGGGTGTCACTCAGATTGACACCCTTGGCGGCGCGCAGCAGATGACCATCGTCAGCGAGCCCGGCATGTACGAGGTGGTCATCCGCTCAGACAAGCCGGAGGCCGCGACCTTCCGCCGCTGGATCACCAGCGAGGTCCTGCCCTCCATCCGCAGGACGGGCGGCTACCGGGTCGAGTCGATCACCAAGCGCGAACTGGCGCTGATGGTCGTGGAGGCTGAGGACGCCCGCGAACTGGCCGAGCAGCGCGCCCGTGAACTCGAACCCGGAGCACGCGCATGGTCCACCATGGTCGCCTGCTCCGGCGACTACGCCGTGGACGAGGCCGCAAAGGTGCTCTCACGCGACCCCGCGATCAGTACCGGACGCAACCGCCTGTTCGAGACGATGCGCGAGCAGGGCTGGATCTACCGCTCAGGGCATCGCCAGCAGTGGCACGCCTACCAGTCGCAGATCGAGTGTGGACGGCTGGCGCAGAAAATGGCGTCCGGCCCGTTCCTCAACCACCGTACCGGCGAGTTGGAGCTGCCCGCCCCGACGATCCGCATCACCGCCAAGGGCTTGTCGGCTCTGCACCGCATCTTGGGTGGCACCGCTGACCTCGACTCGCTCCTGGATAGCGAGGTGGCGGCATGAACGTGCAGCGGGTTGCCCAACTCACTCAAGCCGTGACGGTGCTCACGATCTGTGCCCGCCTGCTGCGCACCGTCAGTGAGCTCGACTTCCTGTCTCAGCACTCGGCTGACTCGATAGAGGGGCTGGCTGATCTGGCCCAAAGGTACGCCGACGAAGCCGACGCTGAACTCTCTGCCGAGGTGATGTCGTGAGCGGCGACTGGATGACCCGCGCCGAGGTGGCCGACCTGCTGCGCGTCAGCCTCACCACCGTCGACCGGCTCGCCGCCGACGGGAAGCTTCGCCGACACAAGCCGTCCAGCAAGCGAAACGGGCGCGTCTTGTTCTCCGCCGCGCAGGTCAACCGGCTCATCACCAGCTCCAAGACGCGCTGACCCCACCAAACAGATCGGCCCTCACCGCTGACACGGCGAGGGCCACGTACCCCAGGAAGGGGCACATCTCATGACTGATCCTATTACTGTCACCACTCAGGCCGAGCTGGACGCCGCTATCGCCGCAGGAGCGCGGGTCATCGACATCCGCTCCGAGCCCGGCTCATACATCACGGTCAGGGCCTGCGACTCAACCACGGTCACGGCCTGCGGCTCAACCACGGTCAGGGCCTACGGCTCAACCACGGTCATGGCCTGCGACTCGGCCACGGTCATGGCCTGCGACTCAACCACGGTCACGGCCTACGACTCGGCCACGGTCATGGCCTGCGACTCAACCACGGTCACGGCCTACGACTCGGCCACGGTCACGGCCTGCGACTCGGCCACGGTCACGGCCTACGACTCGGCCACGGTCGCGGCCTACGGCTCGGCCACGGTCAGGGCCCACGACTCGGCCACGGTCACGGCGAGACCTCGGGTCGCTGTCCACTGCCACTCTAGGCGCGCCTCCATCGTAGGAGGCGTCATCATTGACCACACGCAAGAGCCGACAGACCCGGACGCATGGTGCGCCTACCACGGAATCGAGGTCGCTGACGGTGTGGCGACCGTGTACAAGGCCGTCGGGGACAACTGGATCAGCCCGCACGGCACCAGCTACGCGCCCGGCACGCTCCCGGAGGCCGCCGACTGGCGCGACGACAACGACTGCGGCGGGGGGCTGCACTTCTCGCCCTCCCCGGCGGAGGCGACCGCATATCACCGAGAGGCGACGCGCTGGCTCGCGGTCGGGGTGTCTGTCGCTGACCTGCGCCCGATCCTGGGCGACACCCCGAAGTGCAAGGCACCCCGCGTGGCGACACCCTGCCGACCCGTCACGATCGACGGCGACCCGATCGAGGTGCAGTCATGAGCCATAAACTGCTGGCGCAACTCGCCGAGGTCGACGCCTCGACCACAGCGATGGTAGAGGCCAAGGCGCGCCTCGAGTCCGCCATCGATGGCCTGGAGCTGGCCAAGGTCTGGCCCTACGGCGACATCTACATCGATGGCCTGGAGCTGGCCAAGGTCTGGCCCTACGGCGACGGTTATAGCTACGGCACTGGCGACGGCACTGGCTACGGCTATGGCGACGGCACTGGCGACGGCAACGGCGGTGGCGACGGCGACGGCAGTGATGACGATGACTGACCGCAACCACACCGCCGAGGTGCTCATACTCGCCCTGATCATCATCACCTCTTGCCTGCTCGTCTTCGCAGCAGGCATCTACGGAACCCCAGATTGGAGCTGGCAGCTATGACTGACTACCTGACCGACGAGATGGTCGAGTCCGCCGCCGGTTGGATCGCTCGCCGCCGCGCCCTGCTGGACGCCGCACCCCCCGCACCTTGGCGCTACAGGGAGGGAGCAGAAGGTGACCCCACCAATGGCCCCACCTACACCGCCATTGAAGCCGAGCACCCCGAGGCTGGCTGGTCGCCTATCGCGACTGGCGATTACGACGCGTGGAGCGGTTGCGGCCTGATTGCCGTCGAGGATGCAAGCACCGCCCTACCGAAGGCGCTCGACGCGCTGGAAGCGGTACTGCGGGAGCATCCCCGCGTCGGCATCTTCGAGCCATGCATCCCGGGTGAATGCGATGACCACGAGGTCAACCACGACCACATGGAGACCGACGGGGGCGAGTGGGTGCATGTCGATGAGCGCGTGGGATGGGCTTGCACGATCTGCCGCTACGACGATGGCGAGCCCTTCGATTGGCCATGCACCACGGTCCGTGTAATCACGGATGCGCTGGGGGTCGCGACGCTCACCGAGCCGATGCGTGCCGCCGGGATCGACTTCGCCGCGCTCGGCGGTGCGTCATGACCCGCCGCATCGTGCTCGACATCATCGTGCCCGTCATCGCGGTCCTGCTGTCCATCGGCGTGGTCTGCGTCGGGCTGTGGCTCGGGACGGAGGTCCGGTCATGAGCGCCTGTATTGAGCCGGACGCCTGCCCCCACGACGGCGAGATCGACGTGGAGACCTACGGCTGCAATGCGTGGCGGGTCTGCGGCGACTGCGGCGAGATCCTCGACTCCGCTGCATGGTGGGAGGCGGGACTGTGACCCTACTCTGCACCTACCCGCCGAACACGCCCGAGTGGCATGAGGCGCGGCGCTGGCGGATCGGCGGCTCCGAGATCGCCGCCGCCTGCGGACTGTCCCCATGGACCCACCGCGACCAGCTCATCGCCGACAAGATCGCCGGCACTGTCCACCCCCAGACCCCGGCGATGTGGCGCGGCACCATGCTCGAGGCTGCTGTCCTCGGCATGGTCGCTGAGCGGCGATCCCTCACCACCTCATGGCCCACGCCTCTCATCTACGACGACGCGATGGCGGGCACCCATGTGCATCCCCGCCACGACTGGGCGCTGTACAACCCAGATGCGGTCACCACAGACGGGGTGCTGGTCGAGGCGAAAACCGCCGACCGGCGTGCCGTCCTGACCGGTGACGACTGGGACGACCCCCACCGCCCCGCGCACGCATGGGGACGGGCCGGTACCGATCGGGTGCCGATGCACTACCTGTACCAGGTGCAGTGGGGCCTCGGCATCCTCGGACTCGACCGCGCCATCCTCGCCATCCTCGCCGCCGGTGAACGCGGCTTCGATTTCGCCACCTACCCGATCCGATTCAACCCAGCCCTGTTCACCGCACTGATGCGGGCCGGGCAGCGCTTCATCACCGACCTCCACGCCGCACGAGACGCGGCCACCACAGACAGGACAGCAGCATGACCGGCACCGAACTGGCAACCATGCCCCAAAAACTCGAGTACGCCCGCACCCTCGCAGACGGGAACCTGCTCCCCAGGCAGTACTACAAGCAACCCGCGAACGTGCTCATCGCGATCGAGTACGGGGACGCGCTCGGCATCCCGCCTATGCAGGCCATCAACTCGATCCACGTGATCGAGGGTAAGCCGACCGCGTCGGCCGACCTGCTCGCCTCACTGGTGCGCCGGGCCGGGCACAAGCTGCGCATCCGCGAGGAGGCCACCGAGCATGGCCCGGTCGTGACCGCCACCCTGATCCGCGCCGACGACCCCGACTTCGAGTTCACGTCCTGCTGGGACAGGACGAAGGCGAAGGCGGCTGGACTGTCCGGCAAGGGCAACTGGTCCAAGTATGAGGGGCAGATGATGCGCGCCCGCGCCATCACCGAGGTGTGCCGCATGGGCGCATCCGACGCCCTGTACGGCGTCATCTACACCCCCGAGGAACTGGGGGCCGGCACGCCACCGGAGCGGGTCACGGTCACCCAGCAGCAGCCGACGCCTGACCCGGCCCCGACCAACGTCGATGCTGCGATGGAGGCGTTGCGCGGCATGGCTGAGCCGATGCTGAGCACCGAGCAGACCACCACCATCGGCGGACTCGTCAAACAGGCCGGGCTCACCAAGAGGCAGGCGCTGGACTTCGCCGTCGAGGCTGTCGGACATCCGCTCACGTCCGCGACCGACCTGACGGAGACCGAGGCTGCTGCCGTGATCGCTGCCCTTACCGAACTGGTCGCCGCCGAGGCTGCTGTGGCGGAGTCGCTGGCCGATCCCGACACGGGCGAGGTGTACGAGGCGGAGCTGGTGCCCGACGCCGAGCAGGAGGCCACGGCATGACCGTCGTCATCCCTACTACGAACCCCGGTGGCTACACCGGCTGGGGCATCGCCACCGAGCGCGGGGGCGTCGAAATCTGGCAGCGAGACGCCACGAACCGCGCACACTACCGCGAGATCGTCATCCATTTCCGCCGCGACCACGACCAGCGCGTAACCCACGAGCAGGGCACGACGTGCGAGCTGTTCGACTGCGGCTCCCACGGCCAGCACGGCGACCGCCGGCATCGGTTCTTTGACTACGACGGCGACAAGCGCCGCATCGAGAGCGACCTGCGCGAGATCGTCGCCGCCTGGTTCTCCGACCACAAGCCGCACATCTGGCGCGACACGCCGGACCACTGGGTGTGGCGCTGCGACTGCGGCCACATCGGACGCTGGCGACCCACCCACGCCGCCGCGCTCCGTGAGGTCAGCGACCACCTCGCGCACATGGCCTACCTCGCCACCGATGAGGGAATGCGCGCCACCTACGCCAACCGGGTCGAGAGCGCGGTGGCCGTATGAGCACCACCCGAGTCGCTGCCGGGGCGGGTGACGACCGCCGAGCCCCCGCCCCGGCAGCCTGCTCCGCCCTCCACATCCTCACCGGCGCGATGGGACTAGACGACCACCGCCAACCCATCACCCCACGACACCTGTACCGACACGGCCGCTGCACCCACTGCGGCCAGAGAGAGGACCAATCATGAGCACCAACACCATCACCATCTGCGGCAACCTGACGGACGCGCCCGAGGTCCGCTTCACTCAGGCCGGGGCCGCCGTCGCCACCATGACGGTCGCCCACAATCACCGCCACTACAACAAGAAGACCGGCGACTGGATCGACGGCGACACCACATTCCTGCGCTGCACCGTCTGGCGCGACATGGCCGAGCACGCCGCCGACACCCTCCGCAAGGGCATGCGGGTCATCGTGACCGGTGAGCTCCAGTCGCGCACCTACGAGGACAAGGAGGGTCAGCGCCGCACCACCTTCGAGCTGTCCGTGGACGACATCGGACCCTCGCTGCGCACCCAGACCGCCATCGTCAACCGCAGCCAACGCGGGCAGGCGACGCAGGTACCGCAGCCCCAGGATGACCCGTGGGCGAGCCAGACCGGAGAGGCACCATTCTGATGCTCACCGCCGTTGACTTTTTCTGCGCCGACGAGCAGACCGAGATTCTGACCGTTCACGGTTGGCGACTGCATGACGAGGTTGAGGTCGGTGACTTGGTCGCCAGTCTGAATGTCGAAACCGGCATCGCTGGGTTTGCCCCCGTCGAGCAGGTTCACCGATTCGACGCGACCGACGAGCGCATGCTCAGAATCCACGGGAAAGGCATCTCGGCGCTCGTTACGGCCGACCACCGGTGGCCCACCTGGGAGCGTAATAGGCGCGGCGGCAGCGCCACGATGCGGTGGCGCACAACCAGGGACCTCACGTCGGAGTCCATGGTCAAGCGCTCAGCCCCGTTCAACCTGCCGAAAGCCTCCGGTGTCCGCAACGAACTGGTGGAGTTGGTCGGATGGGCATGGACCGAGGGTAACTTCCGCGCCCATGGACGGCTACACATCTATCAGTCGCGTAGCCACAACCCGGACAACTGCCGGCGGATCACTGCGGCACTCACCGCCCTATATGGGCCCCCAGGACGCCGCACCGATGGCCGCGCCTACTGGACGGTGAGCGACTGGGGAGACCAGCGCTGCTGGAGGCTGAACCGCGCTGCCGCCGCGCCAGTTGCGGGTGCACTCGTCAACAAGGCCCCTGCTCACGAGTGGATGCTATGCCTCACACAGGCGCAACTCGACCTTCTTATCGAGGTCTCGATGCTGGCGGACGGGACTCGTCGCGTTCGTGACCTGACCCATGAGGCGACTCTGACCCAAGGTGACCCGGATCGGTGCGATGCGTTCCAGTTCGCCGCCATCCTGGCCGGGCACTCCACGTCAGTGCGCACGTGGCACCAGCGGTATCGCGGGACCGAAGTGCCAATGTGGACGGTAGCCCTCATGGGCCGCGACACCGCGAAACCCCTGCGCCAGAACCGGGTGGAGTGGGTCGACCACACGGGCGTCGTTTGGTGCCCCACAGTCGAGCACGGGACGTGGCTGTGTCGTCGCGACGGAAGGGTTCACTGGACCGGCAACTGCGGGATGGGTGGCAGCTCCACCGGCCTCCGCAGCGCCGGATACGACATTAAGGTCGCCGCCAACCACTGGCAGCGAGCGATCGAAACCCACTCCGCCAACCACCCCGACACTGAGCACTTGTGCGCCGACATCTCCGCGATCGACCTGCGCTACCTGCCACGCACCGACGTTCTGTGGGCAAGCCCCATCTGCACCGAGGTATCACCGGCCGGTGGACACCGCAAACGGACGCGACAACTCGACCTGTTCGAGGAACACGGCCACGTCCCCACCGAGGCGTTCGAGCGGACCCGCGTCACATTCTGGGAGGTGATCCGCGCCGCCGAACTCTTCCGCTACCCGCTCGTCATGATCGAGAATGTCGTGGAGGCAGCCCAGTGGGAGTTGTTCGATACATGGCTGGCGGGCATGACCACCCTCGGCTACACCGCCCAGTTCGTCTCCGTCTCCGCAGCTCACATCGGCTCCGACACCAACCCGCACGCGCCGCAGTGGCGAGACCGTATGTACATCGTCTTCAACCGCAAGGGCGTGCCCGCCCCCGACGTGCGGCCGCGACCGCTGGCCTGGTGCGAGAAGTGCGGCACGGACGTGGCAGCCATGCAGTGGTGGAAGCGGCCCGGACGCCACATCGGCAAGTACGACCGCCAGTACATCTACGTCTGCCCCGAGGGCGATCACGGCAGGGTCGAGCCCTACGTCAGGCCCGCCGCATCCGCGATCGACTGGACCGACGTCGGCACGAGGATCGGCGACCGCACCCGACCGCTGGCAGCGTCCACGATGCGCCGAGTCGAGACCGGCCTGGAGATGCTGCTACGCGGCGACTTCGACCGCGACTTTGTGATGAGCGTCAACAACGGCGGGAGCTGTGGACGGCACTTCGGCCCAGCATCCCGACCACTCCCAACCCAGCTCGGCGTCGTGTCCTACCTCATGGGCGGCGCAGGTGACCAGAAGGGCACCAGCGTGCATGCACCGATGCGCACCCAGCGGGCCAGCGGCGCCGACTTCCTCGTCACGCTCCGCAGGCACGCCAAACCATCCAGCACGAGCGACCCACTGGCAACCTTCACAGGCGCTGGCTTCCACCACGGACTCGTTATCCCCTTCCGGCGCGGCTCTCGACCCTACCCCGCCGTCGCCGACCCGCTATCCACGATGGCGACACGAGACCAGCACGGCGTCCTGACGCCGGCGATCAACGTCGAGGACTGCTACTTCCGCATGCTGAAGCCACGGGAGGCAGCCAACGCCCAAGCCTTCCCGAGGCACTACATCATCCACGGCAATCAGGGTGAACAGCAGATGCAGGCCGGGAACGCCGTGGCCGTCAACGTGGCCCACTGGCTGGGTCTCTGTGGCGCACAAGCGCTGGGGGCAGCGGCATGACCACCGCCACCTACGAGTTCGAGCTGCCCCGCGCACTCATCGTGACCGCCAATGACCGCAAACACTGGGCGCGGCAGGCCAGCCTCGTGCGCAACCTCCGCCAGATGGCGGCTGTCACGCAGGGCCACGACCCGCACCAGATGCAGCGCGCCCACCTGACCGTGCACGTCGCCTACCCCGACCGCAGGCGGCGAGACGCCCACAACCTCAACCCGACCATCAAGGCGCTCGTGGATGGTCTCGTGAGCGGCTGCGGCTGGCGTCCGCACGGCTGGGTGCCGCTCCTGCCCGACGACGACGACACCCACCTCATCGGCCCCGACTGGCGACCGCAGGCCGAGCGGTGCAAACCGGGGCACGTCCGGCTGACGCTCATCTTCCAGGAGGTGGACGGATGAAACCCCCCATGCCCCGGGTCGCTGACGGCCCCGACTTTGTCGTGCGCAGAGACGACAACATCGACAGAGAGGACGAGACGCCATGCCAGTGACGAAGCGCACCCGATTCGAGGTACTGCGACGCGATGGCTACCAGTGCCGATACTGCCACCGTAAGGACAATGAACTAACCGTCGATCACGTCACCCCTACCAGCCTCGGGGGCGCAGACACCCCAGAGAACCTGGTCGCCTGCTGCATGGACTGCAACGCCGGGAAGGCCTCCAGTCACCCGGACACACCCCTCGTCGCCGACGTGAGTGAGGACGCGAAACGGTGGGCTGAGGCCCGCAAGATCGCAGCCCAGCGCGTCTCTGAACGGCGCGACAGATGGTCCAAACAGTGCCAGAAGTTTCGCAAAACGTGGCGAGTTTGGGACGAAGATTGCACGTTTCTGCCCGCCGATTGGAAGCAAAGTGTGGTGCGTTGGCTCGATAACGGAGTGCCTTACGACCGTATAGCTGAGGCGCACAGCATCGCAATCGAAGCCTACGGCGTCCCAAGTCGCACAGTCTTCCGCTACATGGCGGGCGTCATCAAGAACATCGTGAAGGAAATCGAGGCCGAAACTGCCGCGATCCTGAGAGCGGGCGACGATGGCTAGAGAGTTCGCACGCTACCTCGTCTCGACCCACCGCGACCCAGATTGGGCCACGCTGACCACCACCCAACACGACTGTTACATGGCGCTCCTGTCCAGCCCAGACCTGTCATGGGCCGGGGTTGTCCCCTACTTCCCAGCCAGGTATGCAGGCAACGCCGCCGACCTGACACCCCGCAAGGTTGCCAAAGCGTGGGACTCGCTCGCAGACGCAAACCTGCTAGTCATCGACCATTCAACCGGTGAAATCCTCGTGCGCTCATTCCTGAGGCACGACAAGGTGTTGACGAAACCCAACGTGACGAAAGCATTCTGCCGCGCCCTCGACCGCATCGCCTCGACCGCTATCCGCGACCAGATCACCGCCGAGGTGGCACGCATCTGGAGCGAGGAGGGTGACGCGCTCGCCTCCAGTTGGGACGTCATCGCTGACCTGTTGCCACACATGTCCGAGCAGATCGGGATCACGCCATGACCACAAAACCATTCCCGAAACCATTCCCCGAACCGTTCAGGAAACCATTCCCGAAACCGTTCAGCGAATCATTGCCGAAACCCTTCGGCAAACCCATCCCCAACTACCTTCAAACCTACAAACCTTCAAACCGCCCGCGCAGCGCGAGTAACGCTGAACCCTTGCGTCTATCTGTGGTTGAGAATTGTGGTTCAGCAAGCAAAAAAAGTCCGGTAGGTAGGGGCTCGCGATCTTTGCTTGCCGACCTCGCTACGCGACAAAACCGGGACGCAGCATGAGAGCC
>NZ_JBQKLA010000028.1:0-15807 GCF_052116465.1 Collinsella sp. Sow4_D11
TGCGCCTATGGCACTTCAACATCATTGTCGCAGCCCCGACCCGCGGTCACGAGCGGGGGCTCCTATCTTTTTAGTGCCCTCGGATTGGGTCATAGTGTCTGTCGTTGCCAAGACACCGGCGTTGTCTTGGTCGCAAGTAGTCATTGGGGACGCTCTTTAATGACTAGTCGTTTAAGAACGTCCCCAATGACTGGCCAATAAAACGGCGCCCGCCGGCAATGTTGTCGGCGGGCGCCGTTGTCTTGAAGACGAAATGATCCGTTTTCCTCCGTCCCCAAGGGATCATTACAGCGAGTTGATAAAGCGCTGCTGGGCGGCGCGACCGGCTTCGTCCCATTTAAAAACGCCGGCGTTGTCGAGCACGTGGCCAAACACCATGCCGACCTCCTCGTGCAGGATGTCGATGGCGCTATCCGCCGTAAGCTCGTCGGCGCGACGGGCAAAGACGTCCTCGGCCCATGCGGCGTGGCTGCGGCAAAGGTCGTCGCCCTCGAGCGCGCCGGCAAGGTCGTAACTGACATCGGCCTTGGCTGCCAGCAAGTGCTCGCGGACAGCGCCGAGCTCGGGAACCAAGCGCGGCGGCAAAATGGCCAGGCCCATGACCTCGATCAAGCCGATGTTCTCCTTCTTAATATGGTGGTACTCGGCATGCGGGTGAAATACGCCCAGCGGATGCTCGTCGGTTGTGATGTTGCAGCGAAGCGCCAGGTAGGCCTCGTAGATCTCGCCGCCGGCATTGCCGCGAGAGTCGACGCGGCGGATGACGGGCGTCACAGTGTTATGCGCCACGCCGTCGGCCGTGTGTGCGATGACGCCCACAGACTCATCGGTCCACTCGCGCCAGGCGAGGATAATCTTCTCGGCGGCGTCGAGCAGCTGGGCGCGGTCGTGCGAGCGCAGTCTCAGCACCGAGAGCGGCCACTGCAACACGGTGCCGCTGACCTGGTCAAAGCCGGGCACGTTAAACTGCGAGACCTCGGCGGCATGCATCATGGGGAACTCGTGCGCGCCGCCCTGGAAGTGGTCGTGCGACAGAATCGAGCCGCCCACGATGGGCAGGTCGGCGTTGGAGCCAATAAAGTAGTGCGGGAACAGGTCCACAAAATCGAGCAGGCAGGTCAGTCCCTTACGGTCGACGTGCATCGGGCGATGCTCGGCGCTCATAGCAATGCAGTGCTCGTTAAAGTACGCGTACGGGCTGTACTGGAAGCCCCAGCGCTCGCCGTTGAGCTGGATGGGAATAACGCGCAGGTTCTGGCGAGCGGGATGGGCGCCGCCGTCGGCTGCGGCGGAGCGTCCAGGGTAGCCCTCGTTCTCGATGCACAGTTGACAGGCGGGATACTTCTCGCCCGTGTTCTTTGCGGCGCCGGCCGCGGCAATGTCGCGCGGGTCCTTCTCGGGCTTCGACAGGTTAATGGTGATTTCCAGGTCGCCCCAGTTGGTGGGGGTGCTCCATTTGATATTGCGCGCGATGGCGGCGCGGCGCACGTAACCGGCGTCACAGCACAGACCATAGAACCAGTCGGTCGCGGCGCGGGGCTCGTTGACGCCCATGCGTCCGTTGAACTCCTCGTTTACAACCGAAGGCCTCGGCATGAGCGCGCCCATGATGCGCATGGCGATGCGGTCGCGGCCCGACGCCGTGTCCTCGGCAGCGCCGTTGGCAACGGCGTCCTCGGAAAGCGCGGCAAGCGTGCCCTCCAGGTCAAAATTGGGGAGCGTATCGGGGTGCAAGAGCGAGAGCTTCTCGTTCTGCATCGCCCAAGCCATGTCGAGGGCAGGACCCGTGGCGCCGATGCACTCGAGAATGGTGTTGTAGGCCCAGATGCGGTCATCCTGTCCGATCATGGATCGATGGATGGCATACTCAATCAGGCCCTGCGCGGCCTCGCGCACATCAGTCATTACAGCCATGCCGCGTAAGCCCCCTTGTCAGAAATTGCGTAGTGGCGGGCAGAGCCCTCGCCCAGCCAGCCGTTCATCTTGGTGATGAAGGTGTCGACCAGGTCGAGCGGCACGAAGGCCTGGATGGTGCCACCAAAGCCGCCACCGTGGATGCGGACCGCGCCGCGGCCGTCGAGCACATGCTCGGCCAGCGCCAAGGCATACATGGAAGGTTGCTCGGAGCCCAGTTTGGCGACGACATTCTGCAGGTACATGGCGGAGCTGGCACCGGACTCGCGCGTCAGGACCAGGAACTGGTCGATGTCGCCGGCGCTAAGGGCTGCCCAGCGCTTATCGACCAGGCCGTTCTCATACCAGTAGTGAACGGCGCGCAGGCAGGCACGGTCGCCCAGCTTGGCGCGTAGCTCGGGGAGCTTGGCGTCAAAATCCGCCACGTTTACCTCGCACAGGCGTGTCTTGCCAAACTCGGCGGCGACGTCCTGCATCTCGCGCGGAACGGCGGCGTAGTCGTCGGTAGCTGCCACATGGTCGGCGCCAACCTTAACGAGCACGAGCGCGTAGCCGTGATCCCCAAAGTTGAGTTCGAGCTTCTGGGTTTTAGGCTGAGCCTGGTCCTCAAAGTCCATGTAGGCGAGGCCGCCCAGGCACACGGCGGCCTGGTCCATCAGACCGCAGGGCTTGCCGTAATAGTTGTTCTCGGTGCGCTGGCTCATCTGGGCGAGCGCGACGGGCTCGATGGCGGGTGCGCCCCAGAGCGTCTCCATGGCACGACCGTACGCCGCCTCGACGGCGGCAGAGCTGGAAAGACCGCCGCCCGAGGGGACGGAGCAGGTGAAGGCGAAGTCGAAGCCCTGGGGCTCAACGCCCAGAGCGGCGATTTCATGGGCCATGCCGCGGACGAGGCTTGCGGACGTGCCCTTCTCGGACTCCTGAACATCTAGCGTATCGAGCGTGATCTCAAAGGTAGGATAGCCCTCGTCGGCGACGCGGATCTTGTTGGAGTCGGTTGCCACGGCGATACCGTCAACGGCGACATCGAGCGAGCCGGCGATAACATGGCCGCCCTCGTGATCGGTGTGATTGCCGCTGATCTCAGAACGCCCGGGTGCGTGCACGTAGAGCACCTGGCGGTCGCCGATGGGTCCAAACTCCTCCTCAAACAGCTTGGTGAGCAAGGTGAGTGTCTTTTCGTCGGGGGTGGTCATGGGAGTCCTTTCCTTGGCGCGCACGGGCGAGTTTTGCGTCGCTATGAGTACGTTAACAACTTGAAGCGGCATGAACCAAGTGTTCACGATGCCGCACGTTACGGGCTATGTTAACGTACTCATAACAGATCGCTTGTCACTTTTTGAGAATCCGGTAGTCGGTAGAATTACAGCCGTGAACGGTACCGCCGTATGGACTTATAAAGCAGAAGAGATACAGATAGAAAAAGTAGAGTACGTTAACATGCGTCCGACGATAGCGGGCTTCGGCGTGGGGTGTGTTTCTGCCCGGGTCGGCATGCACGCTATTCAGATTTCGCAAGGGTGAAGGTGATTCTGTGGCAAGGCGCCCGTTCAACGATACAGGTACGCGTCCGGTCTCCATGGCCGATGTCGCCCGCGCTGCCGGCGTTTCGCAGCAGACGGTTTCGCGCGTCGCCAACGGCTTGCCCAACGTTAACGAGCAGACGCGCCAGCGCGTGCAGGCCGCTATGCAAGAGCTCGGTTTTCGTCCGAGTTATGCCGGCCGCTCGCTGCGCGACGGCCGTTACCATTCGGTCGGTCTGTGCGTCAACGATATCACCAAGTTTGGCAACCTCTCAATGATCGACGGCATCGCCAGCGCTGCTCGCGAGCATAATTGCGCCATCACGCTGGTCGAGATGTCCAAGACCGAGGAGTTTTCGCTTGCCGAGGCCACGCGTCGTATGGCTGCGCTGCCGGTGGACGGCATCATCATCGGCATGAGCCGCATGGCGCCCGATTTTGAGACGTTTGATCCGCTGCCGGGCATTGGCACGGTTATTGTTACCATGTACGCGCACCCGCGGGTGACCACGGTCGACTCCGACCATTACGGCTGCTCGCTCTTGCTTATGGATCATCTGTTTGAGCTGGGGCACGAGCAAATTCGCTATATTGGCGGCCCGTCGTTCTCGGTCGACGAGCAATTTCGTCGCGCCGGCTGGCAGGATGCGCTCGAGCATAAGCACATTAAGCCGCAGGCGCCGCTCGAGGGCGACTGGTCTGCCAACAGCGGCTACGAGGCCGGCAGGTACCTGGCCGAGCACGATCGCACCATGACGGCGATTTATGCGGCAAACGATCAGATGGCAAATGGCGCGATTGCCGCGCTGCGTGATAGCGGCCTGCGCGTGCCCGAGGACGTAAGCGTGGTGGGCGTCGACGATTCGCTCGACGACTTTGTCGCGCATAACGAGCTCACGACCGTTCGATTCGATTTACATCAGCGTGGACGCGAGGTGTTTGAGCACGCGGTTTCCGAGGCGGGTACGGCGGGCAAAACCGTTGCTATCCGTATTCCCGGCCAGCTCATTATTCGACATAGCACGGCGATGCCACGCTCATAGTTTGCGCAGGTAAACGACGATTTGTCGTATTTCAATAACAATCGGTAAGGATGCCGGCAGATAACAGTTGGAATGCTGCCAAGTGCTATGATAGACAAGTTATTTTGTCTATCTAGGAGGCTTTGCCTGATGGAGATCACCAAGGATATCCGCTACATTGGCGTCGACGATCACGACATTGACCTGTTCGAGGGCCAGTACGATGTGTCCGAGAACGGTATGGCATACAACAGCTACGTTATCTTGGGCGAAAAGATCGCTGTCGCCGATTCGGTCGACGGTGGTTTTGTCGACGAGTGGCTCGGCAACCTCGAGGCCGCGCTCGATGGCCGTACGCCCGACTACCTGGTCATCCATCATATGGAGCCTGATCACTCCGCCGGTATCGCCGCCTTTATGGAGCGCTATCCCCAGGCGCAGATTGTGGCCAGCATGGGTGCTTTCCGCATGATGGTCAACTACTTTGGCACCGACTTCCCCGAGCGCAAAATGGTTGTCAAAGAGGGCGATGTGCTCGACCTGGGCGGCCACAGCCTGACCTTTATCGGCGCCCCCAACGTTCACTGGCCCGAGGTACTCTTCTCCTATGAGGCCACCGACAAGGTGCTCTTTAGCGCCGACGGCTTTGGCAAGTTTGGCGCCAACGACATCGAGGATCCCGAGGGCTGGGCCTGCGAGGCTCGCCGCTACTACTTTGGCATCGTCGGTAAGTTCGGCAAGTTCGTGCAGGCCGTGCTCAAAAAGGCTGCCGATCTGGATATCCAGATCATCTGCCCGCTCCACGGTCCTGTCCTTACCGAGAATCTGGGCTATTACCTCGACACCTATAACACCTGGTCGAGCTACCAGCCCGAGGACGAGGGCATCACCATTGCCTACGCGAGCGTCTACGGCCATCTGAAGGCCGCTGTCGAGGAGCTCGCCGCAGCGCTCGAGGCTCGCGGCCAGAAGGTTTCCGTCTTTGACCTGGCTCGCGACGACATGGCCGAGGCCGTTGAGGATGCGTTCCGCTATGACCGCCTGGTGCTCGCCTCCATCACCTATCAGGGCGAGATCTTCCCGTTCATGAGCACCTTTATCCACACGCTCGCCGAGCATGCCTACCAGAACCGCACCGTGGCGCTCGTCGAGGCCGGTTCCTGGGCGCCCACCGCTGCCAAGGTTATGACCAAGGAGCTCGAGGGCATGAAGGACATCACCCTGGCGCAGAACAAGGTGACCGTGCTGGGATCGCTCAACGACACATCGCGCGCCCAGATCGAGGCCCTCGCCGACGAGCTTTCCAAGTAGCGATATTTCGCTTTTAACGGGCAAAACCACCACAAAGGGGACAGGCCCTTTGTGGTGGTTTTTGTTTAAGCGCCGGCGATGATGAGGGCTGGACGTGCGCTGTCGGCGGCCTCGGCGATTGAGGTGGCGACGGCGGCGTCGGGGTCGCTGTCCATCACGATGATGTCGACGTCGGCAAGCTCGGCAAAACGGTACATGCCGCGTCCGTTGACCTTACTGGCATCCATGAGGGCGACGCTTTGACGGGTGGCACCGACCATAGCCGCTTTGGTCTCGGCCATCTGCGGAAAGTCGGTCGTAAAGCCGCAGCCGGGAACAAAAGCGCCAGGACACATGACGGCAAGGTCGGCGTGGACCATTTGGAGCGCCTGCATGGTAAGTGGGCCGTACAGATAGCGATGACCTTTGCGCAGTGCCCCGCCCAGCATGACGACATCGACCGAGGGCATGCTCTCGTCAATATAATCGGCGATGGTAATGTCGGCCGTGATAACGGTGATGCCGTCGCGCTGATCGAGGAGCCGGACGAATTCGAGCGCCGTGGTGCCCGAGTCGACGAGCAGCGTGTCGCCGTCATTAACGAGCTCGATGGCGCTTTGCGCGATGGCCTGCTTGGCGGCGACGTTGACATTGATGCGGCGATCTTGCGTGGAGACGGTCAGGCGTTTGTGGAGCGATACGGCACCACCATGTGTGCGACGCAGCTTGCCTGCTTCGGCGAGCGCGTCCAGGTCGGCGCGGGCGGTGACGGAGGACACACCAAAGGTCTGGGCGATTTCTGCTACCTGCACCGAGGCGTTATGCTCGAGTATTTCCATAATGGCGGTACGGCGCTCGTCAGCAAAAGCACGGTTGGTAGTTTGGGCCATGTTTGCTCCATTCTCGGCTATATTTGCAGGAATTGTGTTGACTCTATTTTCGTTCATTTTCTTTTTGAGTAAGAAAACACCTTTCGATTACTTATCTTTTCTATAAAAGAAAGACGCTAAACGCTCAAAATTCAATATCGAACACGCCCACTCGGTTCCGATTCCTTCCGTTTACTTTTCAAAAACGACTGTATTGGCCTGCATGGACTCAATATCTCGCACGTGCAAAGCCGCTGAATTTCATACAATGAGCGCAGTAAAACGCAAGGTAAAACGCCTTGTGAACAACTACGCCCGATGTCCAGATGCGGGCGAGGGAGAGGAGCAAACGCTCATGGCACTTGTTACCACCGAAAAGATGCTCAAGGACGCTCAGGCCGGTCACTACGCCGTCGGCGCGTTCAACGTCGAGAACCTCGAGTTTGTTATGGCCGTTCTGGCCGCTGCCGAGGAGACCAAGTCCCCCGTCATCATGCAGACCACCCCGGGCACCATCAAGACCGCTGGTCTGGACTACTTCTACGGCATGGTGAAGGCCGCTGCCGAGCGCGCTTCCGTGCCCGTCGCTCTGCACCTCGATCACGGCGATGGCTATGACCGCTGCATGCAGGCTTTCCGCACGGGCTACACCTCCGTCATGATCGACGGCTCGCATGAGTCCTTCGAGGACAACATTGCCCTGACCAAGTCCGTCGCCGACGCTGGCCGCGCCATGGGCGTGCCCGTCGAGGCCGAGCTCGGCAAGGTTGGCGGCAAGGAGGACGACGGTCCCGCGGTTGAGGGCGAGAACCCCTACACCGATCCTGCCGAGGCCAAGGAGTTCGTCGAGCGCACCGGCTGCACCTCGCTGGCCATTGGCGTTGGCACCAGCCACGGCGTGTACACGAGCGATCCGCACATCGAGCAGTCCGTGGTCAAGGCTATCCGCGACGCCGTCGACGTGCCGCTGGTTCTGCACGGCACTTCCGGTGTGCCCGATGAGCAGGTTGCCGAGGCTGTGAAGAACGGCATCTGCAAGGTTAACTACGCTACCGAGCTGCGTCAGGCCTACACCAAGGGCTTCATGGCCTACATGGCCGAGAACCCCGCCTGCTTCGATCCCAAGAAGCCGGCCAAGGAGGGCATGCGTGAGATCACCGAGCTGGTTAAGATCCGCATGACCAACCTCAACTCTGTGGGCAAAGCAGAGTAACAGCAAGGGTACTCTGATCCCACCGGGCCGTCCGGAAACGGAAAAGGGCCTATCTCTCAGAACGTCCTCGGACATGTCGGAAGCCCCGCTGCGCGCTACGCGCTGCGGGGCTTCCTCCGTCCTGCGGAATGTTCTGAGAGATAGGCCCTTTTCCGTTTCCAGACGGCCCTGCTCGATCGCCCTTGTGGCGTTGGGGATGAAGGGGTGGGGCGCTAGGGACGCTTTGTTGATGGGGGACTAGTATGCCCGGGCTTGGTTGGGGAATGACTTGTTTAGGGATGCTTGGAGCTTATCGAAGGATATTCGCAAGTTGAGATTCTGATCGGTTGAGCGTTTGGCTTTTGTGGTGGGGGAGTCGAGGAGGCCGTTTCTCTGTGTCGGGGGGAAGGAGAAAAGGTCTGCATGTTTTAGGGATGGCTGCTGTGCTGCGTCATTGGAAGAATGCATGCTTATGCGGCCTCCTCGATGTCCACCAAAAGGTTGCGCACGGGGTGTGCTGCTAGGTCCCGTTCGTTGGCAGTATTATGCCGCGGCTGCTGCAAAGAAGCACTAAAGAAAGGCTTAATCAGGTTTGTTATAACAATGAAACCCCAGGTTAAAGGTATCGAATAACACTCTAGAAAGGTTTTGAGCTTAAGGGCTTTCTAGGGTTTACGGCTCGGATGTGGCGCGGACGTGCGGAGCGTGTGAATGATCGCTGTTAGCGCTGCGGTGCGGCGGCGCGTACCTGTTCGATGACCTTTTCCATGGTGGCGTCGATGCGGTCTTTCTTGAGCTCACATTCCCAGACGGTGATGGGCGTCCAGCCCATTTGGGTAAGCGCATCGATGGCGGCTCGGTCGCGCTCGACGTTGCGGCGAAACTTTGCCTCCCAAAACTCAACATTGCGCTTGGGCTGGCTCGGATTGCACTTAGGGCAGCGATGCCAAAAGCAGCCGTTGACGAAAATGGCGATCTTGCGCCCGGGAAAGGCGATGTCGGGCTTGCCGGGTACCTTCCATTCCAGACGGTATCCCGTAAGGCCCGCTGCCCGCAGGCGCTGGCGAACGAGCAGCTCGGGTTTGGTGTTGGCGCGCTTGTTGCCCTTCATGGACTTTTTTATAGCGGCGCGACGGCGCACCAGTTCGCGCTCGTCAGCGGAGAGGTCCGAGGTATCGATGCCGTCGAGCAGACCTGGCTTGGGACGCTTTTTGCTGCGGCGCTTAGGTGCGCGCTTGGGCTTGGTGGCGGGTTTGTCGGCCGTGTTGGGCGTGGCGTCATCGGCGGCGCCGTTGGCCTCAAGCCGATCTTCCTTCAGCTCAATCAGAGCATCGATAAGCCCCTTGTCGGCGGGCATCCATTCCACCGTGGCAAGCGAGGTGCGCGGAATCCAGCGGATATCGAGCTGGCGGTCGTGCTTCTGGGGCTCATCGGATTCTTTAGCCAGCGAGCAGTAGTAACACTCCATTGAGAGATGAAAATCGGGGTAGTCATATTCAACGGTGTAAAAATCGCGCAGGTTGGTGACTTTTACCTGCAGCTCTTCCGTGAGCTCGCGGCGTACGGCGTCCTCGGGCGTCTCGCCGCGCATGAGCTTGCCGCCGGGAAACTCCCAAAGTCCCCGCATGTCGCCGTAGCCGCGCTGCACGGCAAGCAGCTCGTCAGATCCTTCCTTGCGAATGATCCCAGCGGCAACATGAACAGTCTTCAACAGGAGTCCTCTCTCAGCATCAACACATGACAAGGCAGCTCATTTGGGTAGTCTTTTTGGGACGGGGCTTTTTTAGCTGCCCTATGTCAAATGCGGCCTCATGCTTCGAAGGCTACGGATAGGGTAGCTAAAAAAGCCCCGTCCCAAAAAGACTACCCCTACCTTACGCAACGGTAAGGCAAGCGTAAGCGATATCGATGGTAGCCGACTCGGCTTCTTGCGACTATAGATGCCGTAGACTAATCGCAAGAAAGGACTCGGTATGCAAACCACGCACATGGCGACTCCGGTACTGGAAGTCGTGCATCTCGAAAAGGTATACGGAGCGCTGGGCAACGTGACCCGCGCGCTCAACGACGTCAGCTTTACCGTCAACCGCGGTGAATTCGTTGGCATCATGGGCGCTTCGGGCTCGGGCAAGTCGACGTTGCTCAACTGCGTGTCGACCATCGATAGCGCCACAAGTGGCACGATCCGCATCAACGGCCAGGACGTGACGCGCATGAAGCAGGCTAAGCTTTCGCAGTTCCGCCGCGAGGAGCTTGGCTTTATCTTCCAGGACTCCAACCTGCTCGATACGCTCACGGCACGCGAGAACATCGCCCTGCCGCTCACCATCGCCCGCACAAGCTCGGCAGAGATCTCGACCCGCGTGCAGGATGTGGCAGCGCGCCTGTCCATCAGTCAGGTGCTCGACAAGTATCCCTACCAAATGTCCGGCGGTCAGCAGCAGCGCGTTGCCGCGGCTCGCGCGCTCGTCACCGACCCCACCATGATCATGGCCGACGAGCCCACCGGCGCCCTCGATTCCAAGAGCGCTCGCCTGCTGCTCGAGAGCCTGGAGGCCCTTAACCGCCGCCTGCGCGCCACCGTGCTCATGGTCACGCACGACAGCTTTGCCGCCAGCTACACGAGCCGTGTGCTGTTTATTCGCGACGGCAAGATCTTCACCGAGCTGCGCCGCGGAGACACCGACCGCCGCGAGTTCTTCGACCGCATTATGGAGGTCGTTGCCATGATGGGCGGTGAGGGCTCCGATGCTCTGTAAACTCGCTTGGGGCAACGTCCGCCGCGCCGGCCGCGACTACCTCGTCTACCTTTTGACGCTCACCCTGGGCGTCACGGTCTTCTATGCCTTTAACACCATCTCGATGCAGGTCGACATCGCCGGAATCGATGAAGAGGGCTTGGCGCAGGTTATGGGCAGCATGCTCGGCTACCTGACGTACTTTTTGGCCGGTGTCATGGCCTTTTTGATGGTGTATGCCAATAACTTCATCATGAAACGCCGCAAGAAGGAGTTTGGCCTGTACCAGGTGCTCGGTATGGGGCGCGGGCGCGTCGCCACGATCATGGCGCTCGAGACCGTGATAGTATCGGTTGTGGCCTTTGTCGCCGGCATTGTGCTGGGTGTGGGACTCTCCCAGCTCATGACGTTCTTTACGGCCTCGCTCTTTAAGACACAGATCGCCAATTTCCACTTCTTTTTCTCGGTGCATGCGTTCAACCTGACCCTTGCCTGCATGCTCGTAATGTTTGTGCTCACGCTACTGCTGAACCTTCGCGCCGTGCGTCGTACCAAACTCATCGAGCTTATGGGTGCCGAGCGTCGCAACGAGAGCATCAAGACACGCAACCCCTGGATCGCGATTACCATCTTTGCCGTGGGCGTGGTGCTTGTGGGCGTGGCCTATTACCGTCTGCTACGTGATGGGTTCCCGCTAACCGCGACGGACAGCAAGCTGCAAGAGGCCATGAACCAGTTTGGCATTACGACCGCTATGGTTACCGTGGGCACCTTTGCCCTGTTCTGGGGACTCTCGGGCATGCTTATCAAGCTGCTGCAGAGCCTGCGCGGCGTGTATTGGCGCGGCCTCAACATGTTTATCGTGCGCCAGCTTGCGGCCAAGGTCAACACGGTGTGCTTTTCGATGGGCGTCATCGCGATGCTCCTGTTTTTGGCCATCACCTCGGTGACGTGCGGTATGTCGATTGCCAATGTGATGAACGAGAATCTGGAGCGCTATACGCCGGCCGATATGTCGCAGACGTATGTCTATTACACGCCCGATACGCTCGACTACTACAAAGAGTATGTCAATCCGTCTGAGGCCGATCGCATGGTGCTGGCCGATAGTACGGTCGATTTGTACTCCGCATGGCACGGTAAGGACAAGTCGGCGGACAACAACGACGAGACCGGCAAGAAGGTCAATATCGCCGATGTTGCCGGTGAGCATGTGCAGATCGATTCGTATCTAAGTTACCCGTTTGGCGGTTCGAGCCCTTCGGTGTCTGCGGGTGAGATGTGCAAGACCATGGGCGAAAAGCTTCCCAAGGCGTTCGGGGGTAGCAAGCCCGATGCGATAGGTCTGTTTGTGACGCCGGCGAGCCAGTACAACAAGCTGCGTCAGATGATGGGCGAGCAGCCGGTGAGCATTGGCCGCGACCAGTACTTGCTTACGTGTGATATGGGCGGTGAGCTGATCGACCTGTACACCAAGTATATGGCCGGCGGCCATGCCCTTACCTTGGGCGGGCATACGCTCAAGCCCGCAACCGATAAGTCGGACGAGGACACGGCGGCCATCGCCAACTCGGCGATGGGCAGTAATCCGGGTACCGTCGTCGTTGCCGACGAGCTGTTGTCCCAACTTAATCTGCAGCCGTATTCCAGTAGCCTGCTCGTTAACTACAAACAGGGGATGGATACGACCGAGGCAGACGAGAGCATTGAATACACTGTGCTCGACAATCTGCTCGTTGACGGCAAGGAGCCGGGATCGTGGGGAATCTTCATCACACGCTCCGAGATGTACGCGCAAGCAGCGCAGATGAACGGCATGATTAGCTACCTAGCCATCTACATCGGCTTTGTATTGGTCGTTGCATGCGCGGCGATTCTGTCGATCCAGCAACTCTCCAACGTGGCCGACGGCAGCCGCAGCTATCGTGTGCTGGCACAGATCGGCTGCGACGACCGCCAGATTCGCCATTCGGTGATGGCGCAGCAGGCGGTATTCTTCCTGTTCCCGCTGGCAGTGGGCCTGGCGCACTCCTTTGTGGCACTTAAGGTGATTATCGAGCTGGTGAGCATATTCGGAAATATGAGCATCGGCGGCACCGTGGGCCTCACCTGCGCGATCTTCCTGGCAGCGTACGGTGGCTACTTCCTGGTGACCTACCTCATGAGCACCGGAATGGTGCGAGCTGCCATAGCCACCCGCTACAGCGAGTAACTCATCCAGTTTGGAATCATTGTAGGTTGAGCATAAGTCAGCGAAAGCGCCCCTAAGCTAGTAAAGTGACGTGAAAGAGGAGGGAAGCGTACTTTTGTACGCGACCGACGACTGAACGTCAGATTGCTCGCTCAGGGGCGCTTGCAGCGTCGAGCCGTTATGCGGTTTGGTAAAACCGCGTAACCCTTCCTTCGCGGCGGTTATTTGCCTATCTGGTGCGTCTCGGATGCAAGTGAGTAGACTTATTTAGATATGCCGAGCACATCGCGACAAATGTTCAATAAAATCGCAGGTCAGAGCCGCGGCGTTTAGGGCTGTGCTCGACCTCCTGCAAAAAGTCTACTCACTTGGTCTTACTGCTAGAAGACCGCCGCAAGGGAAAGCAGCTCTCTTGCGGCGGATGGCGTTTGCCCAGATAAAACCTACCAAAATAAACCTGTCCCTTTTTGGCAGGTTAACGCTTCCAAAAGTGGAGGATGAGCGTGGTGCGGTTTTGCTGCTCGGTTTTGACCAGGATGTTGTGGATGTGGGTCTTGACGGTGCCCACGGCAAGGAATAGCTCGTCAGCAATCTCTTGGTTCGACTTGCCCAGCACAACCAGACGCAAAACCTCGGCCTCGCGGTTGGAGAGCCTGTAGGCGTTGCGATAGAAGGGCATTTGCTCTTCGATGTGTCGATCAAGATCGTTGACGTTCTTTTCCTCGGGTGCCTTCTCCATGCGAATTGAAAGCACGTGGTATGAGTAGATGATCAGCAGAATCGCAAAGTAGCACGCAAAGACGTTCTCGCTAAAGTTGCGCTCGGATAGATAAAGCTGCAGCCAAGAGGGTGCCAGACTCATGGGGATGACAAGGATGTTGTAGAAATCCTCGGCAACGATGCAACCGACCAGAATAGCGCCGATAATCAGGTGCTTTCGCTGGTTGTTAACGCGTGCCTTCAGCTCAACCTCCGTACTTTTATGAGCCGTCCAAAAGATATACAGTCCCACAAAGACAAGGAATACCTGACGCATCGTGTAGTAGAGCCACTGACGCATGGGGCCGGAGGGGACAGCGACGATAGTCAGCGACTCTAACAGCAAAAACGTTAAGACGGGGATAGTGAACTGCTTTTTTGAATGCTTATCGAGCAAGTCCATGGCAATCAGCCAAATAAAAGCCTGTGAAGTGGTCGCCACAAGGGTCCGAAACGCAGGCATGGTAATTGCGTAATAGTCGCTGGCCGGAAAAGTCTCGTTTTGCAACGTGTATTCAAAAAAGAAGATCTCGGTCATCTCGATGGCGTAGCAAATAAAAACGCCGCTGCCATAGATAAAGAAGCGTCGATGGGACGAGGCGTAGGCGGCAAGCGAAAGCACTGCCGTCACAATACAGATTACGAGTATCGCTAAGGTATAGAAGAACATGAGCGTGTCCATTTGTCACCGTCCTGCCTCATTTAAACTCTTATGGAGCCCGCTATATCCCACGGGTATACTTGTCTCAGCCGGTCGTTCCATTGCGGATTAGACGCCAGACATAGCATAGCCGTATACCGTTCGCGGTTCCAGACGGTAAACCCCCTGCAAGCCCGCTGCCTGCGGGTTTATATTGGTTTATAGAGGGTGTAACTCCGTGAACGGTCTTTAATCCCGAATAAACTAGGTAAAAATTGCACACGGGTGAATGATGGTCTTGTCAACACGAGGTGTGATGTACGAGCGCCTCACAGTAAATAAGTCGGCAAGACCGGCGGAAAGGAAATCGATATGGCACTGCCTAAGGATTTCATCGACACCAACGACTTCACCAAAGAGCAGATCCTGGCTATCGAGGATCTTGGCCTGGCAATGAAGAAGGCCATCAAGGTTGACGGTTATTATCCGCACCTGCTCCGCAACCAGAGCCTTGGCATGATCTTCCAGCAGGTCTCCACCCGCACCCGTCTTTCCTTCGAGACCGCTATGACCGACCTCGGCGGCCATGCTCAGTTCTATGGCCCTGGCACCATCCAGCTCGGCGGTCACGAGTCCCTGGGCGACACCGCTCGCGTTATGGGCTCGCTGCTCGACATCATGATGGCTCGCGTTGACCGTCACAAGGACGTCGTCGGCCTCGCCGAGGGCTCCGCTGTGCCCGTCATCAACGGCATGTCCGAGTTCAACCATCCCACGCAGGAGATGGGCGACCTCATGACCATGCTCGAGAACCTCCCCGAGGGCAAGAAGATCGAGGACTGCACCCTGGCCTTCATCGGCGATGCCACCCAGGTCTGCGTCTCCCTCATGTTCATCGCCTCCAAGGTCGGCATGAAGTTTGTCCAGTTTGGACCTAAGGGCCACCAGATCCCCGACGGCGGCCTGCACGTTGGCACCGCCGAGGAGCGCGCCGAGTTCGGCAAGCAGATGATGGCCATCGCCGAGGAGAACTGCAAGGTCTCCGGCGGCTCGGTTGTCATCTCTGACGACATCGAGTGCATCAAGGGCGCCGACTTCATCTACACCGACGTGTGGTATGGCCTGTACGACGAGGAGGTCTCGGGCGAGAACTACATGGACGTGTTCTATCCCAAGTATCAGGTCACCATGGACATGATGAACTTCGCCGGCCCCAACTCCAAGTTCATGCACTGCCTGCCGGCCACCCGTGGCGAGGAAGTCGTCGACGAGGTCATGGACGATCCCGAGCGCTCCCTGTGCTGGGTCGAGGCCGAGAACCGCAAGCACTCCATCCGTGCTCTCCTTGCCGCCCTGGGCAAGCGCACTCCGCTCAACGACGAGGGTGTCGAGTACTCCGCCAAGGCTGAGCTCCACGCCGCTCTCGAGGCTCTCGAGCAGCTCTAAGCCTCAAGGCTTCTAAAAGCATGTTTGCGGGCGGTGGATGCTCGTCTCCTGTCGCCCGCTCACCGAGGCCCAAGCAATTGCCTTAATACCTTAGGGCCTCGAATCTGTCCAAGACTGAGCAAAGGATTAAATATGAGTGACGGAAAGAAAAAGCTTTCCTTCCTGACGGTCATTTCGACCATCATCTGCGTCGTCTTCGTTTGCGAGGCCGCCGCTCCTGCTG
>NZ_JBQKLA010000029.1:0-15117 GCF_052116465.1 Collinsella sp. Sow4_D11
CCTTATAGTCCGTAGGGGTTTTCACCATACGGCGACAAGCCGTAGCCGTAGCCTTCACCGGTCACATACAGCGACCACGTTCCACCAGCCGCCCACGCATCCGACCGGACGCCGCCGACAGGTACCGAATCGGACTCGAAACTAGGGTTGGTCGCCCTATTGGTGACCGTCTTACCGCCGACGGTGCGCGTAGACGTGGACGCATGAGCCGCGCCCGTCCACGCGAACGTCTCGCCCGGAGACGCCGTATGCACAAGCGCCACACTCGCGCCGCTATCCGACCACGACGCCGTAAGCGTGGGCGGCGCGGGCAGCAGGAACGACGTGGTAAACGTCACCGTCGCCGGTTCAGACACCAGCCCGTTGGTGTCGGTGACGGTCACCACAACCTGATAAGTCGCGTTGTCCAGCAGGTTGTAGCTGAACGCCCTAGAAGCCGCCACAGGGTCTTCTTCCACAGCCCGTTGCAGCGTGGCCCCGGCTTCATCCTGCAACTCAGCCACGAACCGAAGTTGCTGTGCGCCCGTCTGGATATCCGGCGTCCATCGCGCGGTCACACGGTTACCCGTCAGCACCGCACCATCGACGGGCTCGGTGATCGACACAACCGGCGAATCCGCCGCCGTGAACCACCCCACCGTCGACCAGGGGCCGAATGCGGCGTGCGCGCCCTTGGTGCGGACCTGCCACTCATACTCGCCCGTATCGGCTAGGTCCAGCGCCCTAGACGATGCCGTGGTACCCGAGAACGGAACCCACGCGCCCCCATCGACACGGTATTGCAGCTCGTAGGCTGTTTGCTTGGACGAGTCAGCAGTGCGATGTGTCCAAACGAACGTAACCGGTCCCTTGGCCGGGTCGAGCACACTGCCCACCGGGGTCACGAGCGTAGGCGCTAGTGGCGGGGAGAGTAGCCGCACCTCGTTAGACGTGGCCCGGGCACTGGTCAGTTGGACACCCACACCCGACGTGGACGCCTGACGCACGGACTCAACCTGGTAACGCCACACCTTGGTGGGGTCGGGGCTGCTGTGCGTGTACGTACCTGTGTTAGGCACCGTCGCCAGCAGGGTGTACGCCCCACCCGACGCCGACGCGTACACCTTGAACTGGTCGTTGAACGGGGACCTATCCGTCCACGACACCACGATGGATGACCCCGAACGGCCAGCGGACACACCCGTTGGTGCCGCTGGTGTTGTGTAGGCCACCGTAGCTTGTGTGGTGTACGCCGACACGCCGCCTGGCCCCTCGGCCCGGACCCGCGCACGGTACCCGCTGTTCGGTTTGGTGGTGCCCGTCGTCCATGCCGTGGCTGTGGTGTGGCCCAGCAACCCCCAACCGCCCGTGGATGCGTTGTAAATCTCTAGCCGGTAACGCGTGACCGACCCCGACGACGCGCCCCAACTAATCTTGTGCGACGTGTCGCTGATACGGGTCATGGTCACCGCGCCGGGCTGCCCGGGCGGGTTCTGTGGCTTGGCGGGGATAGTGGCCGTAGCGGTTACGCGGGCCGTCGCGCCGACGTACTCCACGCCCGACAGTTGCGCCGTGACACTCACCGTCGTAGGGCTCGTGGACACGGGCACCGCGCGTGACAGTGAGTGCAGTGAGCGCGACGAATTGGACGACAGGTTAAATGGGCGGGAACCGGAACCCGAGCCCAGCGTGCCAGACCATGACAGCGAGTTGTTCTGGTCGTTGACACCGTACTGCACGCCGACATAGATAGTGGCGCGGACGGTTACAGCGGTATCGGACGACTTAGGCGCCGGCACCGACGTGTAATCGACACCGACACGCATACGGCGCGGGGAAGTGCCCGCCCACGAGCCCCACTGAATTGCCATTTAGCCCACCCGTCCTTGTGCCTTGATCCTGTCCGCCGACTTGAAGAACTCGACCACGCCGTCTAGGTCATCGGCCTCAACGGTTACATACATTGTATCAATGTGTAGCGACTCATCGTGCGTGCCCGCGCCGCCCAGCAGCGCGCGCGTGGCCGCCGACGAGTGGACCGTCTCGCCGCCGCGCATGTACCGAAGCTGGGGCCCCTCGACCAGCTCTGGGAACCCTTGCCCCAGTTCGCCGACCCATGCCCAACCGGGCGCGGCGTAGTTAGTCCCCGTAGCGTACCCCCGCGACGACATTACCTTCTTCAGGCCGCTGTTGCTGTTGTCCATGCGGTACGTCTTTTGGGCGAATAGGTCCGTGATACCCAAAACGTCTAGCTGCCTAATAGCCCAATCCTTGGCAGTTTCGACAACCTTAAACATGCCGTCGCGCAGCAGCGTACCCCACGGGCTGTTGAGACCGTCACGAAGCGCCTTCACTACCTTGTCGATAATGTTAGGGATGTCGAACACGCCGCCGCTACCGGGCGTAACGCGCGGGCCGTTGTCACGCCCGCCTAGGCCGTCGCCGCCGCGTAGGTAATCCTGTGCCTGCCAGACAGCCGAACCGGCGGCGCTACCGAATCCGGGAAGCGGCACGCCGTGAATGTGTGGGGCCCAGTTGCCCTTGCCGGTGCGGTCCCACGCGGCAATACCCGACGCGCGTAGCGCCGTAATAATCGCCGTGGTAATGGGGGTCATGTCCAGCGCGTCACCTTGGTGGGAGGTGCCCGAATAGCTTGTGCGCGGGCGGAAGCCACCCTGGCTAATGTTAAAGCCCACGCCCGCCATGGCCTCAGCGGCACGGATAGCCGCCGCAAAGCGCTCGGTGAACCGCTTACCCTTGTAGGACACAATGCCGCCCCCGGCGTGCGCGTCGAACTGGTCCCGGAACCGCGCCGGTGACATACCGCCCAGCACGGCCCTGTTGAGCCGCAACAGCCGGGCCTTCTCGTAGTCGTCCAAGGCTTCGGTCACGGTCACGCCTTCACCACGACGCATCCAAACAAGTTGGTCGTCGCCGTCGGCGTAGCGGCTCGTACCGGGAAGGATGCCTCCGCCCGCCATGGCAGCCCGGGGCCTACCAGCGGACGGTACTCTAATAGGCCGCGCTTCGGCCAAGTCAATACCCGGGATAAGGTTCAGTGCCCGGCGTAGCCCTTGGTTCCATACCACCTCAATGATGAAGTTGACCGGCTTAGCGGCTGCCGCCTGTAGGCCCGACCAGATAGACGCCCAGTTTTCGGCAAAGCCGCTCACAGCGTCGCCCATGAGCTTGAAGGTAGGGCTGACCACCTTGTCCCATAGCCACTTAATGACCGGGCCCACATAGTTCTGAATGAAGTCCCACAAGGCGTTCAGCGCCGGCTTGGCGAAGTTGTCCCACATACCCCTAATCGCTTGCCCGACCAGCTTCATGAGGGGCAGCACCACGCGATTAGCGAAGTCCTGAAAGACCGGCACGACGTTCTTCGCGATGAAGTCGGCCACGGCGCGAAGGATGGGCAGTACCTTGTTGTTGAACATGGCCCAGAGGTCTTTCAGCACGGGAACCACCGTGTCGGCAATGATGCCCGCCACCTTCTGCCAGTACGGGATGACGTAATCGCGCACATACCCGATGACGTTCTTCAGGATTGGCCACAGCACATCACGCAAGTACGCGCCCAGCCCGTCGAACACGGATTGTACCGCCGTGAGCGGGCCCGTTCCGTCAGACCAACCGCCAAAGAAGTCCTCAAGATAAGGGATCGCAACGTCGTTGATCCACGTCATGCCGTCGCTGATGAGCCCGAACACCTTTTCGGCCACCGGGGCAACGAGCACGCTCATGCGGTTCTGGAAGATCTGCCACTGCTCGGAAAAACTGGCGGTGTCGGCGCTGGCCTGCATGATCGTGTCGCCGCTGCCCGTAGCGGCGGCGGTCAGGTCGTTCAGGTTCAGCTTGCCCTGTTGTAGCGCAGCCATGAACTGCGGGGCGTTTTTGGTGCCGAAAAGCTTAGCCGACAACTCGGTGGCCCCGGCCGTGTCCCCCGTGGCCAGCATGTTCTGAATCTCGGTGGTGGTGCGGCTAAACGCTTTTTGGGGCTCTTCGCCGTCCTTTGCCAGCGTGACAAGTGCCTTGCCCAGGCCCGCGGTCATCTTGGAAGCGTCGAGACCAGCCTTGTCCAGACCACCGACGAGAGCAGCTGTCTGATCGAAGTCGAAGCCCAGCGCCTGGACCGCGGGGCCGGCCTTCTGGACGATGCTCGCGAGCTCGTTCATGCCAACCCCGGTGTCCTGGCTGACACGGTACAGGGTATCCATGGCCCCCGTGGCCTTCTCACCCTCAATGCCGAACACGGCGAAGGACGCGCTGACCTTTTTCACGTCGATGGCTTCACCCGTGAGCCGGCCGGCTTCCAGGACCTGCCCGGTAAAGGTCTCCAACGTTGGTCCGGTCAGGCCCATACGGGTGTTGATGTCCGCCACGGCGGTGCTGATGTCCCCGAAGTCGGCGGGAACCTTGGTGCCTACATTCTTGGCGCTGGCAACGAGTCCGTCAAGGGCTTCACCGGTGGCCCCGGTGCCCACGCGGATGGTGTCCGTCATGTCATCGAAGGTGCTACCGAGGTCATACAGGGCCTTGCCCGCCAGCACGACGCCGCCCGCTACCGCGGTGACCCCCGCTGCCATGGCCAGGCCGAACTTCCCGCCGGCTTTTTTGCCCGACTTGCCGGCCGCCTCGTCGGCGCCCTTGCCCAGCTGGTCCGCGAACTTGGACATACTGGGCAGAACGTCAATCCATACAGCGTCGCCCACCGTCGGCCCCTTTCACCGTTGTTCAAGCGCTAGCGTACCGTCACCGGGGCCTCTGTGCTTCTTCGGCGCGCGCCTGCGCGGCCTTGGCCTCAGCTACTAGGTCCGCGGCTTCGGTGTGCTCAGCGGCGCGCCTAGCGCGGCTCATGCCTGTTTCTGGCCTGAGCGCCGGGGTGGGCGTGTTGGGTTTAGCACCGCCCAGCGCTTCAAGGTGATGCACCACCACTTGCAGTGTGTCCAGCACGTCTAGCAGTGATTGGTTGGTACGACTCATCTCAATGAGCGCGGGGGGCGCGGCCTTTCCCGGCTTGTTGCCCATGTGCTTGAGAATCGCGGCTGCCGTCTCGTCGTCGTCGGCTCGGGCTGCCCAGAATGCCGTCCCGCTTGGTAGCTGCCACAACAGCGTTTCAAGCTTACGCCAACTGAGCTTGTGCCGGAAGAAGTCCAGCAGGTCTAGCCCGAACCGTTCGTGTAGGTCGTACTCAATCGCTGCGCCGTAGCGTTCGACTAGCTCAACCAACCTGACGAGACGGCTAACTACCCCCCCACGGGCGTGTACCCCATGGCCAACAGCCGCTTCACTTCACGGGGCTTGGTCGCGCGCACGGTGCCGCCACCGGGGCCCTGCAACTCGATTTCCTCGTACATGTCGAAGTGTTCCATGAGGTCTTCAACGAGCTTCGGCATGGCCTTATGGCCTGCCTTGTCCACGAGCGCGGACACGTCTTGGTAGGCGTCGCCGGTGAGCCCCAGCAGGATGAGGTCTAGGTCACCGGCTCGCATGCCCTGAGCAACGCGCTTGATACGCGCGCCCGTAGGGTTGGTTATGCGAATCTCGCCGTCAGCGGTTTTGAGTACGAAGTCAGCGGCTTCGGCTTCGCGCGCGTAGTTGTCCCATGTGCGCGTTACTTCATTGGTTGCCACGGTAGTAGTCCTTTCGTCCGGGCGTCGGGGCTCAGTCGGCCTTGGTGTCGGTGGGGGCCTCAGCCTTGTTGGCGGGGGCCTGAGCGGCCTTGTTGGCCGGTCGCTGCGCTGCCTTGCGCGGCTTGGGGGTCACGTCGGTGTAGCCGCGCGTACGAACCAGTTGGTCACGCTCGGCTTCGTCGCTCGTGGCGTAAGTACGCCCGTCGGGCGTCTTGAGCTTGTACGTCTTGGGGGTGGCCATGGCCGGTTTCCTCTCGTCTGCGCGTGCGCGCGCTTCCTACTGTAGTCGCGTCTCTACGGTGTAGCTAGCTACTACGCGGTAGACGCCGGGGTTGCGGTAGTGCAGTTGGGTAGGGCGTTGGGCCGTGCGTACGGTGTCGATGAGCACGCCGGCAACTGACCGCCCGGCCTGCCTGTGCATCCACGCGCGTAGCTCGCTGGCCATATCCATGGCCACTTCCCGGCTGGCCGCGAACGTCTCCACGTCCACGCGGGCGGCGTCGGTCAGGCCGTTATCTGCGCCCCCGATTGCGTGTAGGCGCGTGAATCGGTCGGGCCCACCTTCAAGCGGGTACGTCTCGGTGCCTATCTCGCCCCGGTGACCGTCGGCAACCAACCGTGTGATAAGCGCGCCTTCAATGTCTGGCCATTCCATGGTTGCTACCCGCCCTTCGGGGTGTTGTGCCGCGCGGCCAATCGGCCGAGCACGCGCCGCTTGGGCTCGTTGTAGTCGCCCCACTCATCTTCTTGGGGCACGCTCACACGTGCATACGGTCGCCCGCCCGGCCGTGTGCCCTCGCCCACGGTAACGTCCAGTTCGGGGGGCCCCGTCTTGTAGCGGTCGGCCACGTCAACGTAGTAGTCATCCCGGGCCACTTCGGCGTTGACTTCGCGCGCGATTTCTTCGGCTTTATCGCGCAACGCGGCGCGTACGCCGGGGGCTTGCATGGCGTTGAGCATGAACTCCTTAGACAGCCTCAGTGACGGCATGGCCTTTAGCCCTTCACGCGTTCGAGGTTGGCACGACAATAGCCTTCAATGGCCAACCCTGATGGTTGGTACAGGGGCTCGCCCACGACGTGGAACGTGCCGATAACGGGCAGCGACACTTCATCGCTACCCGCAACGTCGGCGTAGAACTCGGGGGGCCACTGAACCATGTAGGTTTCAACGTACTGTACGCCCGTCGTGTTGTCCTCGCTCGAAGCTTGGTGTGTGTGCCAGCACGGGGCCTCAACGCGCACGTCGGGCCCGTACACGGGGTTGTTGTAGCGGTCGCGCCCCGTGACCGTGCCGCGCTTCACGATGACGCTCGGCACGGTGTACAGGTTGCGCGTCATGGCCGGGGCCCCAGACGATACCGGGCCAACGCGCCGCCTGAGGCCAGCAACGCGGCGGTGCTTGTGTAGGCCGTCGTGCCCCTGTAGGTGACCGCGTGGCCGGGCAGTGACTCGCTGGCCACGTCAGCCGCGCCGGGGCCCGCCAGCAGTCGCACAAGGCCCGCCACGAGCGACTTAGGCACCATCTCGTAGCCGTGTCGTACGTCCACTTCAAGCATGCGCCGCCCACGGGGGAAGCCCCCAGCGCGTCGAATCGTGCTCGACTCGGTAGACCAACCCGTTCGGATATCCCACCCGTTCAGCGGCACCATTTCTGAGCCGTTCCAGTACCGAACCGCGGTAACGTCGTTGAGCGCCAGCGTGGGCAGTACGATCACCTCAGCGCCGTTACTGTCAAGCGTCAGCGTCTCGGTTACTTCGGGCGCAATGTGCCAACCACAGTGAGCGCGCACGTCATCGGCTATAACGTCTAGGTCGTCCTGTGAGGGGGCCCCGGGGCCCGCTGGCAGGTCTTGGACGGTGACTAGTGGCGGGTACGCCATTGGTGCCCCCCTCCTTTCAGGCTCGTGGTTGCGGCTTACTCCACAACCTCAACGTCGGCGTCGTCGGCGTTCGACTCGTCGGCGTCGGTCGTGTCGTCGGCCTTCGCGGCGGTGCGTCGCGTGCGCGGCTGCCGGGCGGCAAGGTCGCGGGGGGTGGTGGGGTTCTTGCGCTTGGTCGCCGTCGGCTTCCAACCCGCATCCTCGTAGCGCTGGCGGTCGTCCTCGTCCAGCAGCATCGTGAACTCGTGGTCGTCGCCCGGGCGGGTCAGCTTGTACTCAGTGTTGGCCATGGTGGCTCACTCCTTAAGTCGGGGGCCCGGTGTTGGGCCGTGCCTAGCCCCAAGCATAGCGGGGCACACCGTTTAAGGCATGCACGAAGCCCCCTGAGTCTTGGCAACTCAGGGGGCTTGCAGTGTGTAAGCCGGGGCGATTCTTGACTGGGTACCGCATCCGAAATGGCCCCGGCTTAGGTCAGCTTACACCAACCTGCGGGGCTACGCGGGCAGGAAGCCCATACCCGCAACGTCAAGGCCGGGCCCGCCCCAAATCTGGCGGTGGGCCGTCTTGATTGCCGGGTCCTCGTAACCGGTCATTGTGACGGTGTAGGCCTTTTCAGCAGACTCGCTGTTCTCCTGATCCTCAACGCCCGTAACCTGAGCGTTGGGAAGCCAGTCAAGCCAGTAAATCGCGTCGGCCCCGTCGCCATCTTTGCACAAGATGAACACCCGCCAGTCAAGCGCCTGCGGGCGGCTCGGCTTGTCCACGACGATGTTGCCCTGAGCGTCGGCCTTGACCGCACTAAGGTCAACGCCGCCGTGAAGCTCCATGGCAAGCCTGTTGCTCTCCTGCATCGTGAAGGAAACCGTGGTCACGTCGGACGTAATGTCGCGGCGCGTCGGCTGAGCGTAGCCCCACGACTCAACGTCGCTCGTGTTGGTATCCCGAGCCAGCTTCACGGCGCTGGCCTTGGACAGAACACCCACGTCCTTGTACCCGGACGGCACGATGAGCCCGCCCTCGGCCGTCCACACCTGCGTTACGGGCGGGTCTCCGCCGGCGTAGCGCTTGACGAAGACTGCGCCCGCAAGCGCCTTCCTGATGTTCTTCACGTTGGGGGTTCGCACGTTGTCGAATGTCTTAACACTCATGTCGTCACCCTTCCTTTCTCGCCGTCAGCCCTTAGACCGTAAGGTCAAGGTAGACGAAAGCAGCGGGGTACTTCACCTGCAGGCCCTCGCGCTTACGAAGTCGCGTGGTGATCTTGTCGTTGATGAAGTCATCCACGTTGCTGTTGGTGGACTCCACGCGGATACCGCCCTTGGTGAACAGCTTGGCCGACTTGAACGCGCCCACGAGCACCTTACCGGCAGGGATGGCCGACGTGACGACGGTACGAAGGCCCCACACGGGCGGGTTCTCCATGACGCCACCGTTGCCGTACTGGCCCTGGAAGTAGCCCCCGCCGAAGTACTGGCCGTTGCCGTCCTTGTTGAGCCGGAGGGCTTCGTAGTCTGTCGGGTGCATGACGATACCGTCAGCGCTCATGCCCGTGGCGGTCTGCACCTTGCCAATGGCCTTGAGGATCGCGTCAGGCGCGGTGTCCGCGTCTTTGGTGGCGGTCTGAATGCCGGAACGCTGCGTGATGCCCCTGAGGTTCGGGCTCGTGCCGTTGCCGAACAGCAGCGCCTGCTCCTCCTTCTGGCCAAGGTCGTAGACGGCGGTGCTGTTGATTTCGCTTACCATGTAGGGCAGGTCTTCGGCCATGTCGTCGGTGACCTTGAACCAACCGGCGATTTCGCCCAGCGCGTCGGTAACCCACGTGGGATCGGCCACATGAAGCTGCGGCTTGGTGCCGCCCTCGGCAACGTAGCCGGTGCCACCCTCAAGCGCCCCGAAGACCGCGTACTTAATCGCGCTGCCGGACACGGTGCCCGACTGCAACAGGTCCGCGATAACGAGACGGTCACGCTTGGGCATGACGAAGTTCGTATCAAGGTCAGTCACGAGCGGGCCGTACGCGCCGGTAGCGCCCCCGACGGTCTGCGTGTCGGTCGCGGCCTTCTCGAACAGCAGTTCTGGAGCGCCCACGGTCAGACCGGTAGGAATGTCCTTGGGGCTATTGAGCCCCTTCGCCTTGAGGTGGTGCGCCCAATGGTCGCCCAGAGACTTCGCCTTGTAGGGCTCGTCGTCGGCTGCGCCGGGATCGTCCAGCGGGCCCCCAGCGGTCTTGAACGCCGCGAACAGCGCTTCGTCACCGGCGGCGGCCTCAATGAGACGGTCGCACTCCTTGACTTCGGCCTCAAACTCAGTGAGCTTGGCCCGCTCGTCTTCGGTCAGGTCGCGGTCCTCAGCCTTCACGGTGTTTAGAATCGTCTGTGCCGCCTTGATAGCTGCGGCTCGCCTTGCCTTGGGCCCCATGTTGGGTACCGTCCTTTCAGGCTAGTTGTCTGTGAACGTACTTGTGTACGCCCACAATGCCGCCAAGGTGTCAACGGACGGTGCCGCCTTCTGATCCTCAGTCGCCGTGGCTGCCTTGACCGGGCCCGTTTCCGGGCTGGGTTCCTCAACAGGGGCTTCCTTGTCTTCGTGCGTACCGCTGGCCTTACCATCGGCTATTGGTGAACCGGGCGTGCCGCCCGTGTCCGCCAAGATTGTATCAGCGCCCGTGGCCACGGAAGCTAGAACCGACTCAATGGAGTTGAGCCCTTCCAGAATCTTCGCCGTGGCTTCGTTCAAGCGCCCTTCGTTGGCCGCGCTGAGCACACGCCCGGCCTTGAGGCCAAGGTCGTTCAGGCGCGACTTGATCGCCATAATGTCCGTCTCAGAGTTGGCCCCGATGGGCACAACGGACACTTCCAGCAGGTCAAGCTTGAGCAAGTGGTTGCCGTCGTTGGCCTTGCGTTCCTCAAGAACACGGTAGGCAAACGACATATCGGTAACCCGTCGGCCCTTCAACAGCTTGTACACCTGTTCAGCCGTGGGGTTGGTCAGGTCAAGCTCACCTTCAACCCTCAGGCCGCGCTCATCCTCAACCGCCTTGGTCGGGTCGATGCTGCCAATGTTGCTGAACGGGTCGAACATGTCGTGGCCCCACAACAGGGGGATGGGGTCGCCCTTCGCCTTGAGCTCTTCCAGCGTGTCGGCAAACGCTCCCGGCTCCACAATATCGCCGTAGCTATCCACGTTGCCGAACACGCTCGCATAGCCGACGAACGCGCCTGGCTTCAAGCCGTCTTCGTCGCCCGCCTGCTTGATCCTGAACGCCGCGTGCTTCACGCCCACGGTGTTAACGCCGCTCATCGTGCGCCCCTTCCTGTCTCGGCCAGCATACCTTTACCACGAGACTTCAACCGCACACTGACACGCCCGTTATGTACCTCGTAGATCACCACGAAACGGCCACCTCACATTGACAACCAGCCACTTCGTCAGGGTCACCGAATGACGCGGGCCAGTCAAGTCCGTTGCTGAACGTGTCGTCAATGGGTACCGTTTCGCCGTCCATGGCGGCGTGAGACTCACGCGGGTTGGCGCTCGTGACAATCCACGTCTTGGTTGCCCTCTTGCCGCCGTTCTGCCGGGCGGCTTCGGTGATGCCGAAGCCGGTAGCGAAGCCCGCGACCACTGCGCCCCACGTGTGGGCGTGCCCGTCGGCTTCGTCCACTAGAACCTTGTCGTACGGGTTGGGCGGTTCGCCGTCTTCGTCGTCCCAATCGTCTAGCGCGTCCACGGCGTCTTGTAGGCGCTTGCGCGTCCCCTCGTTGATCGCCTCAGCCTTGCGGGCGCTCGATTCCGTCAAGTACGCCACGGTGCGCGCTTCGTCGTATGCGTCGGCACCTAGCCCGTTGTCCTTGAGCGCGTCGGTAGCGGCCCTGAGCGCTTCGGCGCGGCTGACGGCCAGCAGGTCAGCCGTCAGTTCCTTGTCCCAGCGCTCAGAGTCCCACGGCAGCTTGTCCTTCTTGCCCCGTAGCACCTTGTGTTGGTGCTCGAAGAACTTGGCCAACACGGCGGCTACGGCGTCGGTAGCCGCCGTGCGTGCCCGACGTGACTTCACCGGGGGCAGCGCGGCGCGCTTGGCCGTCGGCAGTGGCGCTGCGGTAGCCCTGTCGGGCGCGCCGGGTGTCTCGTTCTGTGTGCCACTGTCGCGGGGGCTGGCTTGCCCACCCACCGTAACGTTGAGCGGCACAACGAGTTGGTCGCCGCCCTCAATAGCCGGGAGGTTCTGCCGGGCGCGCGCTTCGTTGGGGGTGAGCCACGGGGCACCAACCGACGACGAAAGCACGGCGGCCTGTTCCTCAAACGAACCGGCCAGCTTCTCAGCAATGTTGAACTCGGCGTAGAACCGCGCCGGGTCAAGCCCCATGACTGGCAGCAGTTGCTTGTTGATCCGCTCGGTAACCTGCCGAAGGATCGGCCCCAACGTGTCGGTGTACAGCATGCGGCTGAACTCTCGCACGTTCGAGTATGTCGCGCCGTCGGTGTACCCAATCATGGTGGGGTTGACGTGGTACACGCTGGCCACGGTCTGCAGGCTGAGCTTGGCCGCCTCTACGAACTGTTGCTCGCGTGCGTTGAAGTCCACGCGGGTGAGCTTCATGCCGTCTTCCAGAATGGGCGTACCGCCCGCGCCGGGGCCCTTGCCCGTGTACTTGGCGTACCAATCCTCGCGGAACGCGTCGCGCGCTCGGTCACTCCACGGCTCAGCGTCCACGGGGCGTTCAAGCACGGCAGACACGCGGCCGCCGTTTTCCCAAATTTGGGAGCGGTAGCGCGCGGCCTCGATCTGTTCTAGCAGAGTCGCCTTGAGCGCTTCGACCTTGCTCGAACTGCCAATGTAGGCCGTCGGGCTGTAGCCCCCGAAGCGCACAACGCCGGGTGAGCCGTCGATGCTGGCCGGGATCGTATGTACCTTGCCTTGGAACGCAACGTTGAACCGGCTGGCAAAGAACGGGGAGTCGTCGCCGGGCCACTGGCTGACCCACGTAGGGGGTAGGCGTAGCAGTCGGTAGCCCGTCGGCACTCGTGAATCCTGCATAAGCCACCAATAGGCCGCGTCGTACAGGGCAAAGTCGCCCACGGTTGCGTACACAAGATCGTAGGTGGTTATAGCGCCATCCACGAACCGGAGCAACTGCGCCAGCGCGGAATCGTCCGCGCGCACGCGCCCGCCGTCGGGCATGCGCTCGTAGACGTGTAGGCCAAGCTGCGCGACGTTGCGTGCTAGGAAGTCCACCACAACGCGCAAGTGGGGTTGCGTGCGCCACATTTTGGCGGGGTTGAGCGTGCTCGGGTTGTAGCCAAGTGTCGCAACCACTTGTTCCCACGGCGCGCCGTTGACGTAGGTGACGGTGGGGCTATGCCAGCGCACCAACTCACTCATGGGTCACCCCCGCCTTGCTTAGTCGCGTTCGGCTCATCATACCGTCAAGACCCTTCCAGTCTCGTAGGCTGACGCGCGCGCTACGTTCGTCACACCCCACACCGCTAGCGTAGCGGCTTCCAACGGGCTTGCATCGTAACCGTACCGCTCCCACACCCAGCGGTCTAGGATAGGCCGTTTCTTGGCTTCGCCAACCGAAGCGTCAAGCTCGGGCTGACCGCCGTGCTCAACGGTGCCGTTACGTACGCCGTCCCACAGCCCAGCGCATGCCGCCTTCCACTGTTGAAACGACGCCTTGACTAGTCGGCGTGACGGCTTAACCATCTTCTCAAGCTCAGCCGTGAGCACGCCCGAAGGGCCCCCGGGATCGTAGACCACACGGGTACGGGGCCGTTCCTCCAACAGTTCCTTTAGCCGGGGGGCCACCCACTGGAAGCCCAGCCCGGTAGCCACCACACGGCACGCCGTGCGCTCACCACGCGGGCCCGCGCCCACAATGGCGGCGCTCGTCAGGTCAGCGGCTACGGCCACGCCCACGGTGTTCAGGTCAAAGTCCGCCGGGGTAGGTAGGCCGATGTGCTCGTTGTCGTCAGCGTCGAAGTACCGCGCCGTGGCGGCACTCCAAACACCGTCACCGAACACGTCTGTTGCGTCAGCTTCGTCCCACCAACCTAGGTACTCACGCCCCCACTCAGCGGGCGGGATCGACTCCCGTAGGTTGCGCATGCGCTCCAAGCTCAGTCCCGTACCGTTGGGCCGCACACGCCCCAACAGCGGGCTTGCTCGCGCCCACAGTTCTTCGTCGTCCATCGCGCACCCAGGCACGTGCAGCGGGTTTCCGGGCGGGAAGTGTAGGCACTTCCGGCCGGTACGGTCGTCGTCGTGCGCGCACTTCGGGCGCTCGGTGCCCCACTCAGCCCAGCCCAACGACGTTGAGCGCCCGGCGCGCCCGGCGTCGCGCTTGGCCCTGAGCGTGCTTGAGCCCGCCAGGCCGGGCGTGGAAGCGTAGACGGCTTGAGCGTCGCGGCGCGCGGTCAGCGTGGGCATGAGCGCGCCCAACATGGCGTCGGTCAGGTACAGGGCCTCGTCAAGAACGATCCGGTCACCCGTAAGACCGCGGCCGGCGCGCTCGGTGCGCGCGCTCACGTCCAGCTGTCGCCCGTCGGCGGTCAGAATCTTCTCAACGTCCTTGCCCGTGTGGATGCCGCCGCTTCGGTCGTCAAGCAACTTACCGCGCAAGTTCGGCGCGGCCTTGATTACCTCAGCCAGTTCGTGGAAAGACTTGATAGCCGTTTCCTTCAGGTGGGCGTTCCAGTTGACGTTACGCACGTGACCGACGGGCACCACGAACAGCCAGCCTATGGCGCACATAATGAGCGTGCCCGTCTTGAGTTGCTGGCGGGGGCCGATTACGCCGTACTCGAACGCCGCGGGCAGACCGTCGTGCCCGTAGGCAAACACGTCGTCAAGGATTAGTTGCTGTTCGGGGTCGGGCGCGTACCCGGCTGCCCGGCACGTCTTGCCCACGAGCGGGCCCAGCGTCACCGCACGCGGGGGGCTCGTGTGGTACGCCGGGGGCAGTAGCGCGTAAGGGTCAGGCCGCGGCATCATGCCGCCCCCAGCCCGGCCAGCAGTTGCGCGGCTTCGTCTTGGACAGCGGCAACAGGGTCGCGCGCGAGGTCTACGGTTTCGTGGTCGCGCATGAAGTCCTTGTAGGCGTCTCGGAACGCCTTGCCCATTCCGGTGAGGCTGCCGGGCGCGACGCTGCCGGGGTTGTCCAGAATGCGGGCCATGCCCAGCAGGTGGACCGCCAGCGGGTCTTCGTCGTAGTCGTCAATGCCCGCCGCCTCGAACCGTCGGCGCGTGGTTTCCTCCAGCCGCCCGTGAAGTTCCGCGGGGGTCTCGGGCGTGTCGTCGGCGCTCGGGTTACGCGGTGCGCGCTTCGTGGGCTCAGTCTTGGCGTCGGTGCGCCGGGCGTCGCGGAACTTAGCCTGTCGGCACGCCGGGGAACACACAACCGCCGTCGCGCGCCTGCCCGCCATGCTGCCGCCGCAGACTTCGCACCGTGCCCGATTTCCCATGTAGCACAGAATAGCCCAACCGTTACAGCGTTGGCGTAACGGTATGCCGACGCGGCCAACAGATAGTGAGAACCGCTTTCATTTAGGGCCAGCCGCCCGACGGTGACGCCCTTTTCGCGGCGCTAGGTGTCCGCCCGATAGAGTGTCGGACACCTAGCG
>NZ_JBQKLA010000030.1:0-15067 GCF_052116465.1 Collinsella sp. Sow4_D11
AGACATGTTTACTTATTTATTTTTTTTTTTTTTTTATTTTTTTTTTTTTTTTTTTTTTTGTGTTTTTTTTTTTTTTTTGTGGGGGGGGGGGGGGGGGGGGGGGGGGGGGGGGGGGGGGGCCCCCCCCCCCCCCCCAACCCTAGTAGTTGGCTTCGTAACCGTTGCCGTCGCCAGTGGGCTCCTCGTAATAATATGAGCTGTAATCCGAATCGTCCGAATAGCTCGAATCGCCCGAATAACTAGAATCGTCCGAGCTTTCCGACGAACCGGCCGTACCGTAGGCGTAATCGTCAGAAGTATGGTTGCTCAAATCACCGATTGTGGAGCTGGTTCCGTCGGATAGGCCCATGGTGTTTGGTCCCTTAGGATCCTTGCCGGCATCGACGCGCGCCATCATCTCCTTAAGCTCGTCCTCGTAGACAAAGACATAGCTCTGACCGTCGATCATGGTGGTTTCATCTGCGTAGGAAGGCAGATTCGCCGAATAGATGCCATCGACATCCATGCCGCGCATAGCATTGACCGTAGACACGATGTCCTGAACGCTCATATCGGTCACAAGCATATCGGACAGCGAATTAACCAGGTCGAAGACCTTCGTAGCATCAAAGTTGTTGAGAATCTGGTTGGCAAGGGCACCAAGCACCTGGCGTTGGTGACGCATGCGCGTATAGTCGCCGTCGGCATAGGTATAGCGGCAACGGGCATAGGTGAGCGCGGTAGCACCGTCCATGTGCTGCTGGCCTGCCGTAATCTTAATGTCCAGATGCTCGGGGTCATCGACATCATCGGTGGCGTTGATGTCGATACCGCCCACAGAGTCGATCAATGATTGCATACCGTCAAAGCTAACCTCGGCATAGTGGGCAATCTGCACGCCGCACAGCTCATTGACCGCTTGAACCATGGCCTCGGCACCGCCATAGGTATGGCAGGCGTTGACCTTCATGGTTTCGCCGTTATAGACAACCTTGGTATCACGTGGAATGGATATAAGCGTAGCCTGCTTTTGCGTAGGGTCGATGCGCGCCAAGATAATTGAATCGGCGCGATACGTGTCCTCGCCCGGACGACCATCGGTACCCAAAAGAAGCACGTAGAACGGATCCTTGGCCTCATCGGTATCCACCAAGATATGGCGCAGATTGTCGGTAATGACATTGGAATCGCCGAGCTTGCCCATAATGCTGGCGAACCACAGCCCGGCGGCAGTCGTAGCGCTCAACAGCACGCCAAGCACGGCGATAAGCGCAACGCGACGGATTGTCTGGCCGCGGCGGCGCTGACGAGCGCGCTCGGAGTAGCGTGCAACATTATCGCGACTGTAGATCTTGGCCTGTGCGCCGGTTGAAGGTCTTCGAGTATCCGCTAAGGGCTTCTTATTATTAAACATAGGCAACCTGCATTAGTAGATGACGGGATCGGGAACAGTGGCGTGCTCGACGTTTGCACCAAGTGCCTGCAGTTTTTCGACAAACTGCTCATAGCCACGTTTGATGTGATGGATGGCCGAGACCTCGGTAACGCCGTCGGCGATAAGGCCAGCAACGACGAGCGCGGCGCCGCCGCGCAGATCAGGCGAGGTAACCTGTGCACCCGAGAACCCCTTGACGCCATGAATCATGGCGTGATGGCTTTCGATGCGGATATCCGCGCCCATACGGACCAGCTCCGACGCGAACATGAAGCGGTTCTCGAAGATATTCTCGGTAATCACAGAGCTGCCATCAGCAAGAGCGGAAAGCACCATGATCTGCGCCTGCATGTCCGTCGGGAAGCCCGGGAACGGGAGTGTCTGAATATCGACCGGCCTGATGTGCTCGACACGACTCACGTGAACGCCATTCTCGATTCGCTCACACTCGATGCCCATGAGCTCCATCTTCTTGAGCACCATGCCCAAGTGAATGGGGCAAAAGCCCGTAACGTCGACACCGCGGTCATCGGCCATCAGAGCACCGGCAACGATAAAGGTGCCGGCCTCGATGCGGTCGCCCACCACGCGATGGGTAACGGGATGCAGCTCGTCCACACCTTCGATGGTCACGACGGGCGTGCCGGCGCCAACAATCTTGGCGCCCATCTCGTTGAGCATATTGGCAAGGTCGACGATCTCGGGCTCGCGAGCCGCATTATCGATAACCGTAGTGCCTTGTGCGCGCACGGCCGCCATGATGAGGTTCTCGGTAGCGCCGACGCTGGCAAATTCAAGCGTAACCGTGGTACCACGCAGCCCCTGAGGAGCGTTGGCATTGATGTAACCGTGTGCAGTGTCGAATTCTACGCCCAGCGCCTCAAGACCCAAGATGTGCATGTCGATCTTACGGGCACCCAGATTGCAGCCACCCGGCATGGCAATCTTGGCACGATGGAAACGGCCCAGCAGGGGACCCATCACGGCCGTGGAGGCGCGCATCTTGGCAACGAGCTCATATGGAGCCTCCCAGGAATCGACCTGAGAGGTATCAATCTCGAGCGTGTGCTCGTCGAGGACATCGATCGTGGCGCCCATGCCCTTGAGCACCTTGCCCATCACGTGGACATCCGAGATATCGGGCACGTTCTGCAGCGTCGTCTTCCCCGGTGCCAGAAGCGTTGCCGCCATGAGTTTGAGTGCAGAGTTCTTTGCACCCGAAACGGGCACGGAGCCTCCGATGGTGTGGCCACCTTCAACACGGATAATATCCAAGGTCTACCCTTTCAAAAAGCATGCCCGGGATGGCTGGGCCATCCCGGGCATGATGTGTTCGCAAATGGTCGAACGCCAAATCGTTTGACTATTGGGCAAGCATGAGCTTACACCATGCGATTTCATTATAGAGGTAGGCGCGGCGTGCATCATCCTCCGACAAATTACCCAGCTTCTCTTCAAAACCTTGAATATCAGCTTTAACCTTGTCGGCGTCGACGGTCGCCAAATCGCAAGCGCGCTCGGCGAGAACGGTCACGACATCGTCCGCAACCTGGGCATAGCCGCCGGCCACGGCAAACGTGTGGTCGACAGTGCCCATGGCCTTATCGGAGACGCGAACGTAACCGCGGTCGATCGTGCAGATCTCGCTGGAGTGAGCAGGCAGAACGCCAAACTCGCCATCCGTGGACGGAATCGACACAAACGCAGCGTCGCCCTCATAGGCGCAGCTCACGGGGCACACGATGCGGATACGCATAACCTACTTCTCCCCCATCTTGCGGGCACGCTCGCGCACGTCCTCAATCGTGGAAGCATAGCGGAAAGCCTGCTCGGGCAGGTCATCGGCCTTGCCGTCGACAATCTCGGCGAAGGAGCGGACGGTATCCTCGACGCGAACGTAGACACCGGGGTTGCCGGTGAACTTCTCGGCGACGTGGAAGGACTGCGAGAGGAACTGCTGAATCTTACGAGCGCGGTTGACCGTAAGGCGCTGCTCTTCGGACAGCTCGTCCATACCCAGAATGGCGATGATGTCCTGAAGGTCGGAGTACTCCTGCAGGAGCTCCTGGACCTTAACGGCGACACGGTAGTGCTCCTCGCCGACGATCGAGGGATCGAGGGCGTCGGAGGAAGACGCGAGCGGGTCGATGGCCGGGAACAAGCCGAGTGACGAAATGCTACGCGAAAGAACCGTAGTGGCATCGAGGTGCGTAAACGTCGTGGCGGGAGCCGGGTCGGTCAGGTCGTCTGCGGGGACGTAGACAGCCTGAACGGAGGTGATGGAGCCCGTCTTGGTCGAGGTGATGCGCTCCTGAAGGTCGCCCATCTCGGTAGCCAGCGTGGGCTGGTAGCCAACGGCGGACGGCATACGACCCAGAAGGGCGGAAACCTCGGAACCGGCTTGGGAGAAGCGGAAGATGTTATCGATGAACAGCAGAACGTCCTGACCACGATCGCGGAAGTACTCGGCGGTGGTAAGGCCGGCCAGACCGATGCGCAGACGCGCTCCAGGCGGCTCGTTCATCTGACCATAGACCAAGCAGGTCTTGTCGATAACGCCCGACTCGCTCATCTCGAGATAAAGGTCGGTACCCTCACGGGTACGCTCGCCGACGCCGGTAAACACCGAGGTGCCACCGTGCTCCTGAGCGAGGTTGTTGATGAGCTCCTGAATCAGAACGGTCTTGCCGACGCCGGCGCCACCGAACAGACCAGTTTTGCCGCCACGGATGTAGGGCTCGAGCAGGTCGACGGCCTTAATGCCGGTCTCGAAAATCTCGGTCTTGGTAGTGAGCTCGTCAAAGCGGGGCGCTGCATGGTGGATGGGATAGAACTCCTCCACCTCGGGCATGGGCTTGCCGTCGACGGGCTTGCCCATGACGTTCCAGATGCGACCGAGTGTCTTGGGGCCAACGGGCATCTTCATGGGCTCACCGGTATCGGTGGCGATGAGGCCGCGCTGCAGGCCGTCGGTCGAGGACATGGCGACCGTGCGGACGACGCCGCCCGGAAGCTGGCTCTCGACCTCGAGGATCGTGCTCAGGTGACCGATCGGGGTCTCGGCCTCGACCGTGAGCGCGTTGTAGATCGGGGGCACCGCGCCGTCAAACTTGACGTCGACGACAGGACCGATAATACGCACGATGCGACCATCACCGGCAGTCGTCTTCTTGGTGGCTTCCTCGACCGCAAGCTTTACGGTGTTATTAGCCATTACTGTTCCTCCAATGCTGAGGCTCCGCCGACGATCTCGTTAATCTCGGTCGTGATCGAAGCCTGACGCACGCGACTATACGTGCGGGTAAGGGTCGAGATGATCGCGGTGGCGTTTTCCGTCGCGGAGTGCATCGCCTTGCGGCGTGCACCCTGCTCGGCGGCAGCCGAATCGATCAAGGCCTGGTAGATGACCGTCAGGATATACGACGGTACAAGCTTGCCGAGAACATGCTCGGGAGAGGGCACGAACTCGAATGTGGACGAGATACGCTTAGGGGCGTCGGCCTCGTTCTTACGCGGACCGTGGGCCATAGCGATCATCTCGGGATCGAGCGGCAGCAAGTGCTCGACGCGAAGCTCCTGATCCACGCGGTTCTTGGCGTGGTGGTAGACAAGCTCGACACGGTCAAGCTCACCGGCACGATACGCATCGCAGATATGAGAGGAGATCATGCGGGCCTGATTGAAATCGGGCTCAGAGGAGTTGCCCTCAAAGTGCATGATGACGTTTGCGCGGTCACGGAAATACGTGGCCGGTTTGCGCCCACACGCGATGATCTCGCACTCGATGCCGTCGTTCGCCCAAGAAGCGGCGAGCTTTTCGGCCGTGCGCTCCACCGTCGTATTGAAACCGCCGGCAAGGCCGCGGTCCGAGGCGATAACGACAATCAGGCCATGCTTGACGCTCTCATGCTTCTGCAGCATGGGATCGGTGCCCGAACAGGAGGCGTCGCCGGCGACCGTCAACATGACGTCGGTCAGCGCCTCCTTATAGGGTTCGGCCTGCTTGGAGCGATCGAGGGCACGACGGATCTTGGCCGTAGAGACCATCTCCATCGTGCGCGTGATCTGCTTGGTCGTGGTAACCGAGGAGATTCGCTTCTTAATGTCGCGAAGGTTGGCCATAGGGCTTAGTTCTCCTCTGATCCAGTCGTATCGGCATGGTGCTTGGCCATGAACTGCTGCTTAAAGTCGCCGATGACGCGCAGGAGCTCAGCCTTGGTGTCATCGTCGATCTTCTTGGCGCGAACCTTGTCGAGCAGCGAGCCAAAACCGTTGTCCATGTACTCAATGAGCTCGGCGCGGAAAGGCAGCACGTCGGCGATCTCCAGGTCATCCAGGAAACCCTCGTTGCCAGCGAACAACGCAACGATCTGCTCGGAAACCTCGAACGGCTTGTAGCGCGACTGCTTAAGGAGCTCAGTCATGCGAGCGCCGTGGGTAAGCTGCTTTTGCGTGGCCTCGTCGAGGTCGGAGCCGAACTGCGTAAAGCCGGCGAGCTCCTGGTACGAAGCGAGGTCCAGACGGAGGTTGCCGGCGACCTGCTTCATAGCCTTGGTCTGTGCGTCGCCACCGACGCGGGACACGGAGATGCCCACGTCGACTGCCGGGCGCTGACCCTGGAAGAAGAGCTCGGACTGCAGGTAGATCTGACCATCGGTAATGGAAATGACGTTGGTCGGAATGTAGGCCGAGACGTCGCCGTCCTGGGTCTCGATGATCGGCAGAGCCGTCATGGAGCCGTAACCGTTCTTCTTGGACATCTTGACGGCACGCTCGAGCAGACGAGAGTGCAGGTAGAAGATGTCGCCAGGATAGGCCTCGCGTCCGGGCGGACGATGCAGCGTCAGTGACATCTGACGGTAGGCCACAGCCTGCTTGGACAGGTCGTCGTAGATGACGAGCACGTGGCCGCCGGGGTTAGTCTCGCTGGCGGGCTTGCCGTCCTCGCCGTTGTACATGAAGAACTCGCCGATAGCGGCACCGGCCATAGGCGCGATGTACTGCATAGGGGCGGAATCGGCAGCGGTGGCCGAAACGATGATGGTGTAGTCGAGTGCACCGTGCTGAGCGAGGGTCTCGCGGATGTTGGCAACCGTGGAGGCCTTCTGGCCGATAGCGACGTAGATGCAGACCATGCCCTTGCCACGCTGGTTGAGGATAGCGTCGATGGCGATAGCGGTCTTACCGGTCTTACGGTCGCCGATGATAAGCTCGCGCTGGCCGCGGCCGATAGGCACCATGGAGTCGATAGCCAACAGGCCAGTCTGAACCGGCTCGCATACCGGGGTACGGTCGATGACACCGGGGGCCTTGAACTCGATAGGACGACGGTGCGTGGCGACAATGTCACCCAAACCGTCGATGGGCTGGCCGAGCGGATTGACGACGCGGCCGAGCATGGCACGGCTCACGGGGATATCCATAATGCGGCCAGTGGTGCGGCACTCGTCGCCTTCCTTGATGGAGTCGACGGCACCAAACAGAACGGCGCCGACCTCGTCACGGTCAAGGTTCTGGGCAAGGCCGAAGACGGTCTCACCGGTATCGGAGCTCTTGAACTCCAGAAGCTCGCCTGCCATGGCGCTCTTGAGGCCGGAGACGCGCGCAATGCCGTCGCCTACCTCGTCGACCGTTGAAACCTCATGCGTATCGACCGTCGCGGAGAGGTTCGTGAGCTGCTCCTGCAGTTTCTTGGCGATATCCTGGGCATTGAGGGTTTCGGACATTAGGCTTCACCTCCGTACGAATTAGCAGAGTTTGCGAGGGTCTCCTGCGCGATGCGCAGCTGCGTCTTGACGGAAATGTCACGACGCTCGCCGCGGGCCTCGAGCACCAGGCCGCCCACGATAGACGGATCGACCTGCTCGATAAGGAATACCTTGCGGCCGAAGTCCTGCTCGCATTTCTTAGTGATGGTTTGACGCAGCTCGTCGTCGAGCGGGATCGCCGTGGTGACGGTCACGCCCACTACATCCTCGTCTTCCTCGGCAACATGCTTAAAGGCAGCTGCCACCTTGGGAAGAAGGTCGAGCTGGTCGCGCTTGGACATGGTGTCGAGCACGGCAATGATCTCGGGGCTGGCGGAAGCCAGGCGCTCGATCATCTCGAGGTCCTCGAACACATGGTTCTCGGCCTTGGCGGCTTCCATGAGGGAGCGCGCGTAGGTCTCGAGCACCTTGTCCTGATAGCGGCTAGTCGGCATTCAGGCTACCTGCTTCCTGGATGTAGCGCTCGATGAGCTTCTTCTGCTCGGTCTCGTCCTCGAGCGCCTCGCCCACGATCTTGGTGGCGACGGCAACGGACAGGTCGGCGATGGAGCTCGCGGCACCGGCGTAGATGGACTTGCGCTCGTCCTCGACGGTCGTGTGGGCCTTAGAGATGATCTCCTCGGCCTCCTTGTGAGCAGCCTCGATGATACGGGCGCGCTCGGACTCGGCGTCCTTACGGGCCTCGAGAACAATGTCGGCAGCCTGACGACGGGCGTCGGTAACGATCGAGTCGGACTCAGCGCGCTTGGCGATAGCCTCCTGCTTGGTCTTCTCGGCCTCGTCGAGACTCTCCTCGATCTTCTTGCCGCGCTCCTCCATGGTCTTCATGATGCCCGGCAGGGCGACCTTGGCCAGCACGATCCAGATGATCAGGAAGGCGATAAGCGCCGGGATGAACTCCGCCATCTTAGGGATGAGGATGTCCGCACCGGCAGCGCCGTCCTCGGCGAACGCGGAAACCGGCATGAGCAGCGCGGCCGCGGACGCGGAGAGTGCGATCGCGCTCTTCTGGGATGAAAGATTCATACTTGACGCTCCGTGCTATTTAACGATCAGCGCGACAACGAAGCCGATCAGAGCCAGAGCCTCGCCGAAGGCGGAGCCCATGATGAAGACGGTGAACACGCGGCCCTGGACCTCAGGCTGGCGGGCCATAGCACCCGTAGCACCCAGAGCAGACAGGCCGATAGCAAGACCAGCGCCGATAACACCGAGACCGTAACCGATAACTCCCACGATTCCTCCTTTGTCGTGCGTGTCTTATTTCACGCAGGATAACCTTTTTATAACTGCCGGGCTCCATGGGTACGGGCACCGGCGGTTTAACGAATTGCCTTACCTTTAAGGCGCGAACGGAAGACTACTCCTCCTCCGCGACCTCCTCTGCCTCGGAGACATATACGGCGGTAAGGACCGTGAAGACGTAAGCCTGGATGGCGCCGACCACAAGCTCGATCGCATAGATCAGGATGAGGATGGCAAGCCAGGCCAGCGAAGGCAGGGCGCCGACGGCGTGGGCCGCGGAAACCTGCTGAAGCAGCGGCTGCATGAACATGCTCGCCATGATGGCGAACGAGCCCATGACCACGTGTCCTGCGAACATGTTGCAGAACAGACGGACGGCGAGCGTGATGAGGCGCAGGAAGGTCGAGAAAAGCTCGACGACCCACACAAGCACGTTCATCGGGAAGCTCACGCCCTGCGGGGCGAGGCTCTTGATGTAGCCGATCACGCCGTGAGCCTTGCATCCGTAGTAGATGAAGTACACGAAGGCGAAGATGGCGAGCGCGGCGGTGGAGCCGATTGCGCCGGTGCCGGGCTTCATTCCCGGGATCAGGCCGATCATGTTGTTGATCAGGATGAACAGGAAAAGCGAGCACAGGAACGGGAAGTGCTTCTTCCAGTTCTCACCCACGACGCCCTTGCCGATATCGTTCTCGACGTACTCGATGATGTACTCGAAACCGTTGACGAAGAAGCCCTTGGGAACCAGGGTCTGTTTCTTCTTGAACACGGCCAGGACGATCAGGAGCACGATCGTGGAGACGATCAGCCAAAACGAGTACTGCGTGATGCCGCAGCTCAGATCGCCCACGACGGGGGTGGAGCTGAACTCGCTGACCAGATGATTAATCTCATCAGGCAGCTTTTCAAAAATTTCCACGACTTACCTTTCGACCTCATGAGGATCTCGCAGCGCCTTGGCGACACGAACCGTGCAGGCGGCCATAAAGGCCACGAAGCCGATCGCCTCGCCCAGGAGGAACATGCGAAATGCCTCTCCGAACAACACAAACACAACCAAGGTAAAGACGAGCAGGGCGATTGCCGAGACCGCCAGACTCACCATACCCTTGAGCATGTCCGCATTCTGTTTATCGTCAAGAACCGGCTTGAGCGTAAAGACAAAGGGAAGAAAGGCGACCGCGCCCGCGATGGCGCCTGCAACGATAGCGAGCAGATCGGCTATCTGAAACACTGGCGTCCTCACTTTCTTTTTTAACGCTTCACAGAACAGTTCCCGCCAAACATTGGTGACTATTGTACGAGCCAATCGCTAAAGTACAACCGAAAAAGCATCGGTTAATACGCACCTGTTCGTTTTCTTAAGACCTTCTTTATGCCGCAGGTACGGTAATACGTTTTTCTCGAACCCTGCAGGGCAAAACGTCCGTTAACAGGAGTGCGCGCGGTCGCCTTTTGTTCGTCCGCGCGCACCGTTTCTTCGTATTTGCAGCCGCGGCCGTCTTAGCCCAGCGACTAGAGCGTGCCGTAGATGCGGTCGCCGGCGTCGCCGAGGCCGGGAACGATGTAGGCAGCCTCGTTGAGATGGTCGTCGATGGCGCAGGTATAGATATGCACATCTGGGTCTTTCTCGGTCAGCGACTTGAGGCCCTCGGGGGCCGCGACGATGCACAGCATGCGGATGTCCTTGACACCGCGCTCGCGCAGGTAGCTGATGGCCATCTCGGCCGAACCGCCCGTGGCGAGCATGGGGTCGACAACCAGGCAGATGCGCTGGTCGATATCCTTGGGCATCTTGCAGTAATACTCATGCGGTTCGTGGGTAACCTCGTCGCGCTCCATACCGATGTGTCCCACGCGAGCGGAGGGCACCAGGTCGAGGATGCCGTCGACCATGCCAAGGCCCGCACGCAGGATGGGCACGATGGCGAGTTTCTTGCCGGCGAGCTGTTTGAACGTGGCGGTAGTGATGGGGGTCTCGACCTCGACGTCTTCCATAGGCAGGTCGCGCATGGCCTCGTAGCCGTCAAAAAGCGCGAGTTCGCGCACGAGCTGGCGGAACTGATTGGTGCCGGTGTTTTTGTCGCGCAGGATCGACAGCTTGTGCTGGACGAGCGGATGATCGACAAGCGTCACACGGGACGCATCGTAGGTAACGGTCATGAGTTGATTGCCCCTTTCGTTGCGGCCGTAAAACGACCTTGCTGGCATGGCGCGCAGCGATGTTGCCGCCGCGCGCCATACACAAGTTTAGCGGTTTGCTGTATCGAGTGGCCCGTCGCAGCCCTACTGTGCGGTACTGAGCGAGCGCTTGACCGCATCGCGCCAGCCCGCAAGGTTTTGCTCGCGGCGCTCGGCGGACATGCGGGGAAGGAAGGTCCTAACGATCTGGGCATTTTGCTCCAGCTCTTCCAGGTCTTCCCAATAGCCGACGGCAAGGCCCGCCAAGTACGCGGCACCGATTGCCGTGGTCTCCACCGTCTCGCATTGCAGCACGGGGATATCCAGCAGGTCGGCCTGGAATTGCATGATGAACTCGTTGCGCGACGCGCCGCCATCGACAGACAGGCGTTCGATCGAAAGCCCCACGTCCTGCTCCATGGCGCGCAGCACGTCGTAGCTCTGATATGCCATGGATTCGCAGGCGGCACGTACGATGGTCGCACGGCTCGAGGCGCCGGTCAGACCGCACACGATACCGCGGGCACGCGGGTCCCACCAGGGAGCGCCCAAACCCGCAAAGGCGGGAACGAAGTAGCAGCCCTCGTTGTCGTTAATCGAAGCGGCGAGTTGTGCAGACTCGCTCACGCTCGAGATGATGCCCATGTTGTTGCGAAGCCAGTTCATGGTGGAGCCGGCGGCAAAGATGGAACCCTCGAGTGCATAGCTGATCTTGCCGTCCGCGGCGATACCGATGGTGGAGACCAGACCGTTCTTGGATTCGACGACCTCGTCGCCGGTGTTCATGAGCATAAAGCAACCAGTACCATAGGTGTTTTTGGTCTGGCCGGGACGGAAACAGCAGTGGCCGAACAGCGACGCCTGCTGGTCGCCCGCCACACCCATGATGGGTGGCATGTTGGTCATGATGTCGCTCGCGACGCGGCCGTAGTCGCCCGAGCTCCAGCGAACCTCGGGCATCATGGAACGCGGAACGTCAAAGAGCGCCAGCAGGTCGTCGTCCCAATCGAGCGTATGGATATTAAAGAGTGCCGTGCGGCTGGCATTGGTGTAGTCGGTGGCAAAAACCTGACCGCCGGTGAGGTTGTAGATGAGCCAGGTGTCGATGGTGCCAAACATGAGGTCGCCCGCCGCCGCGCTCTCGCGTGCGCCGTCAACGTTGTCGAGAATCCACTGCACCTTGGAGGCCGAGAAATACGGGTCGAGCGTAAGCCCCGTGCGGGAGCGCACCAGCTCTTCTGCGCCCTGCTCAACCAAATTATCGATCAGAGACGCGGTGCGACGGCACTGCCATACGATGGCGTTATAGATGGGCTGGCCGCTCACGCGGTCCCATACCACCGTGGTCTCACGCTGATTGGAGATACCGATGGCGGCGATGCGATCGGAATGAATCCCGCTCTTAAACTGAACCTCCATCATGACCGCAATCTGGCTGGCAAGGACCGCCATGGGGTCTTGCTCCACCCAGCCGGGACGCGGGAAGCTGGTTTTGACGCTGCGGCGCGCTTGGGCGACGATGCAGCCGTACTCGTCGACGATGGTCGCAAGTACCGAGGTGGTGCCGCAGTCGAGCGCCATGATGTAGGAACCGCCAAAGTCAAACGAGGCATCTTCCATGCCCAGGCTGCCCAGATTCAACGACATCGCTTACACCTTTCTGTTGCATCGGGTCGGACAGGACCCGCTCAATCTCTGACGCGGGAAGTGCGCCTTGGCGCAGGATCTGAAGCCCGCCGTGCTGGAACGACACGATGGTCGAAGCGTCGCGGCACGGCGTCTCGCCCGCGTCGACGGCCACGTCGACCCCTTCTAGAATACGGTCTTCAACGTCGGCAAAGCTTGCCGGCGCGGGCGCGCCGTGTGTATTGGCGCTCGTACAGGCAAGTGGGCTGCCACAGGTGCGAATGAGCGCCTGTACCACGGGCGATGCCGACGCGCGAAGAGCCACCGTGTCGTCGGCGGCACGCATAAAGGTCGGCACGCAGGGAGCCGCCTTGACCACAATAGTCAGGGCGCCCGGCCAGCATCGTCGGGCAAGTATGCGTGCCTCTTCTGGGATATCCACGCCGTAGCGATCGAGGGCCTCGGCATCATCGACCAGCCAGGCGACCGTTTGGGTGAGCTCGCGCTGCTTGAGGGTAAAGATGCGACGGTAGCCGGTACCGAGCGCGGGCACCGCGGCGCCGTTGACGGCAGCCTGCGGATCGCGCGGCCACGGCAGAGATTCGCTTGTATCTTGGGGCACGGCGTCCGAGAAGGCGTTGACTGCCACAGCGACGCCATAGACGGTCTCGGTTGGGGTCAGGGCCAGGCCGCCACGGCCGAGCACCTCGGCCGTACGCTCGACGGCGAGCCGATGCGGCTCGCGCGCTCCCTCGAATACCCGATAGACCGTCTGCATGTGTATGCCAGCCCCTTACACTCTGGTGAAAGTTTGTTTACTGAGGGGCATTCTCGCACGAAACGTTTAACCTATTTGTCCACAGCGCATGTTGGTTTGGTGAGCGGCTATAGCAGTCGGTGAAAGTGAGGGGTAATTGAGCCGTGACAAGCCTCTTTACATTTCCGGCGCAGCGCTCCCGCCGCCGCGCCGCCAATACGCTTCGTACTTTACTGACGTTGTTTGGGCTCGGTGACGATAGCTCGAACGATGCGGGGACGATCGGTGAGGTCACGGACGATGCGTACGTCCGAAAGACCCGCCTGGCGGCAGAGCTCGGCCGCGGCGTCGAGGGCGCCCTCATAGAGCTCGCAGGCAAACAGGCCGCCGGCGCGCAGCATATAGGGCGCCGCATTGAGCAGGCGGCGGAAGATATCAAGGCCATCGGCGCCGCCCTCGAGCGCCAAATCGGGCTCAAAGTCCTTGACCTCGTGCGGCAGCGAGCGCATGACGTCAGTCGGGATATAAGGCGGGTTGGAAACGAGCACGTCGAAGGTGCCCCACTCCTCGCGGGGGATAGAGCTCACCAGGTTCGTGAGGCTGAAGGCGACCTCATCGGACGTCAGCCCGAGTGCATCGCGGTTTTTGGTGGCTAGGTCGATGGCGCGCGGCTCGATATCGGTAGCGGTGCAGGCGACATGGCCGCGACGCTCCCAAGCAAGGGAGAGCGAAATGCAGCCTGTGCCGCAGCCGACCTCGAGAACGCGGGCAATGCGGGGGTCGGCAGGCACAGACGCGGCGGCATCCTGCACTAGGGCCGTCTCTTGGTCGACGCCTTCGATGGCAATGCCGTATTCGTCGAGCTCGGGCTCAGCGACTTCCGCGGTCTCGGCCTCAGCTGCCTGCGCGGCGGCTTCCTCGGCCTCACGATCGGCCAGCTCCTCGGCATAAGCTCGGCTGCCCAGCACGTCTCCGCCCAACGCCGCCTCATCGGCAGCCGTGAGGTTGGCGGCACGGCGCTCGGCAGTCGCGCGTTCGTCAGCCAATGCGACTTCGGCTTTACGCGCCTGCTCGACCTCGTCGTTCCATGGCAACTCTACGCGCTGGCGGGTGGCAGCCTCGGGGCTCAGAACCTCGGCATCCAGATAATTGAGGACTTCCTCGACGAGCATCTCGGTCTCGGGACGTGGAATGAGCACGCCGGGGGCGCACGCGACGTCGATCATGCGGAACTGCGTGCTGCCGGTGATGTACTGCAGCGGCTCGCCCTTGGCGCGACGGACAACCGCCGCGTGCATGGTCTCGAGCTGTGCTGCATCGAGCGTGTCGTCCATACGCATATATAAGTCGATGCGCGCTAGGCCCGTGGCTGCGCACAACAGCCACTCGGCAGAAAGACGGGGGTGCTCTTCGCCGTGCTCGGCTAGGTACTCCTTGGTCCACTCGAGACAACGCCTGATGGTCCAGATCTCGTTTGCCATGGGTCCTCCCCTCTTAAGCGCCGGGCGGCGCGCGAATGTCGGAGCAGATTGTACGCGAGGGCGGCACGCGGCGAGAGACGATTGGAAGCGATTATCGAGAATCAGCCCAGATTTTTGCACCGGGCTCGCTCAAAGTGTTCATTCGCCGACGTCTAGATTTGCATTCGTCAAGCTTTTGGCAAGGTTGCCCCAAAACTAACCAATATCTAACCAAGAACTTGCCAAATCACTTGACGTGCGACGCACCAAAAAGGACCCCGCGACTACTTGGACGATTATTCGAGCAATATTTTCAATAGCAGATGAAGGTTGTTAATTACTTTAAGCAGGTAGGCAGATTAATTTCCAACAAAGCAGATTAAATAAACTCGAAAAGTAATTTACCCAACCTAGTCATTTAAGAACGTCCCCAATGACTACCTCTGAGGCGCCGCAGGTTGAGCATAAGTCCCCAATGACTACCCGCCGCAGGTAGAAAAGGACGGACAGACACTATGACCCAATCCGAGGGCACTAAAAAGATAGGAGCCCCCGCTCGTGACCGCGGGTCGGGGCTGCGACAATGATGTTGAAGTGCCATAGGCGCAGCCGCGCC
>NZ_JBQKLA010000031.1:0-14303 GCF_052116465.1 Collinsella sp. Sow4_D11
CGATGATCCAACTCGAAACGCTGCGTCTCACCCTCGCCCGCGAAGGTGGCGAAGCGCTCATCGTCTGCCCCCTCGGGGTGCGTGGCGAGTTCCAGCGCGACGCCGCCAAACTCGGCTACGACGTGCACTTCATCCGCCGACCCGACCAGATCGTGCCCGGAGCGATTCACGTCACCAACTATGAGACCGTCCGCGACGGCAAGCTCGACCCCAACGCGTTCACGGCCGTCAGCCTCGATGAGGCGTCCGTGCTGCGATCGTTCGGCTCCAAGACCTACCAGACGTTCCTCGCCAACTTCAGGAACCGGTTCCGCTTTGTTGCGACGGCGACACCCTCACCAAACCGCTACAAGGAGCTCATCCACTACGCCGGTTTCCTCGGAGTCATGGACACCGGCCAAGCGCTCACCCGCTTCTTCCAGCGCGACTCAACCAAGGCCAACCATCTAACTCTTTACCCACACAAGGAGCGCGAGTTCTACCTGTGGCTCAACACGTGGGCCGCGTTCGTCCAATACCCATCCGACCTCGGCTACAGCGACGACGGCTACAACCTTCCACCCCTAGATGTCCAGTGGCACGAAGTTCCGGTCGACCACACGGTGACTGAGATGGATCGCGACGGACAGGCGCGATTGTTCCGAGGCGGCGCGGCTATGTCGCTCCAGGAGGAAGCACGCGAACGCCGAGACACGATGCCCGAACGTATCAGGCGGCTGCTGCAACTCGTGGACGCCCATCAGGCACAGCATCCCGGTGACCAGATCATCCTGTGGTGCGATCTCAACGCCGAGCAGATCGCGATTGAACGGGGCCTCGCGGACCGTGGCATCTCGTTCGCGTCCATCTTCGGCGCCCTCGACCCAGACGAGTCCGAACGCCGCCTCGAGGCGTGGCGCAACGGCGAAAGAGTCGCCCTCATTGGTAAGCCGGTGATGCTCGGTCAGGGCATGAACTTGCAGCAGTCCAACACCTGCTTCTACGCCGGCGTGTCGCACAAGTTCAATGACTGGATTCAGTCGCTCCACCGCATCCAGCGATTCGGTCAGACCCGCCCATGCACCGCGCACGTCGTCTACGCCGAATCAGAGACCGACATCTGCACATCCCTGCGTGACAAGTGGTCACGCCACAAGGAGCTGTCCACCAACATGACCGACATCATCAAGACCCACGGACTCGACCAAGCGAGCGTCGCGGGCGAACTAACCCGCAGCATGGGTGTCACCCGGCTCACGTCAGCCGGGGAGGGCTGGCAGTACTCCAACAACGACTGCGTTGACGAGACCGCCTCCATGCCGTCCGACTCGGTGGACCTCATCGTGACCAGCATCCCGTTCGCCAATCATTACGAGTACACCCCGAGCTACAACGATTTCGGCCACACCGACGATAACTGCCACTTCTGGGCACAGATGGACTACCTGACTCCGCAGCTGCTACGCATCCTCAGACCGGGCCGAATCTACGCCTGTCACGTCAAGGACCGCATTCTGTTCGGCAACGTGACCGGCGCAGGGGTGCCGACCGTCTCGCCGTTCCACGCTGAGGCGATCTTCCACGCCTGCCGCCACGGCTTCGACTACCTCGGCATGATCACCGTCGTTACCGACGTGGTGCGGGAGAACAACCAGACCTATCGCCTCGGCTGGACAGAGCAGTGTAAGGACGGCACGAAGATGGGCGTGGGGTCGCCCGAGTATGTGCTGCTGTTCCGCGCCCCCCAGACCGACCGCACACGCTCCTACGCCGACACTCCCGTCACCAAGGACAAGGATGACTACTCCAGGTCGCGCTGGCAGATCGACGCCCACGCCTTCTGGCGCTCGTCCGGGAACCGCCACCTGACGCCAGCCGAGCTCGCCGCCCTGCCCGTTGAGGAACGGTCACGGCTGTTCACCCAACAGACCCTGACCGAGGTGTACGACTATGAGGACCACGTGGAGACCGGGGAAGCGCTCGACAGCCGCCGCGCCCTACCTTCCACTTTCATGGCTCTCGCGCCCGGCTCATGGTCGCCCGAGGTGTGGCATGACGTGAACCGGATGGGGACGCTGAACACGGAGCAGTCACGCAAGGCGCAGGCGTATCACGTCTGCCCCCTGCAGTTCGACATCGTGGACCGACTCATCCGCCGCTACTCCAACCCGGGCGACCTCGTGTTCGACCCGTTCGGAGGCCTCGGGACAGTCCCGGTCCGCGCCCTCAGGCTCGGCAGGCGAGGAGCTGGCGTGGAGCTGAACACCGGCTACTACCGAGACGCGCTCGGCTACCTGCGCGCCATGGAACGCGAGGTGGACATGCCAACCCTGTTCGACCTTGGGGAGGCGCCATGACCGTCGCGGGCCGCACGATGCGTGCGTCGCGGAAACTCACGCGACTGCATCAGTATCTGATCGTCGCATGCAAGGGCGACCCGCGCAGAGCATCGAGACGACTCAGAGAGGAGCCCTGACATGGCGTGGATGCGCGTCGATGACAAACTACACTCCCACCCGAAACGACATCAGGCGGGACTGCGGGCGATGGGGCTGTGGGTGATCGCCGGATCGTGGTGCGCCGATCATCTCACCGACGGCCATGTCCCGGCCGGGATGCTACCCGCACTCGGAGCCAGACCTGCCGACGCAAGAACCCTCGTCCAGGCTGGACTGTGGGACGAGGTGGAGGGCGGATGGCAGTTCCACGACTGGGTGCAGATCAATCCGAGCAGGGCTGATATTGAGTCGAGGCGTGAGAGTGAGCGTCAGCGGGTCGCTGAGTGGAGGGCTAAAAGGGCGCAGCTCCGGGCCATCAAGGGCGGCGCGTCATGAGGTGCATGTCGCGTTGTATGTACGTCGTACGTTACGGCGTACGTCCGTCGTACGTACAGAAATGTTACGTCTCCCCCAACCCAACCCAACCCAACCCAACCCAAACAACTAAAGCTGGGCAGGAAAGCTCAAGCCTGTTTGTGGTTGAGAATTGTGGTTCAGCAAGCAAAAAAAGTCCGGTAGGTAGGGGCTCGCGATCTTTGCTTGCCGACCTCGCTACGCGACAAAACCGGGACGCAGCATGAGAGCCCCCGCCGACTGGTGCCGCGACCTCGCAGCACTCACCTGCCACACTCGCGCCGCGATGCGCTACCCCGACCGACAGCCATGGCTCCAGCCACCCGTCGCCTCCATCCTCGCCAGCCTCGACACCGACAGCCTCGCCGACCTCGCATGGGCAGCCATCGCCGCCGCCTGCAACCACGACCACAAAACCCCAGCAGGCATCCGCTTCGAGCTGGAGCGACTCTCTGCACGACGAGCCGAGGCAGCCGGGCGACCTGCGACCCCGACCCTGCCGACATGGCAGCCGGAGCAACGCACCGACCTCGCCACCCCCGACCAGATCAGAGCCCACCGCGAGCGCCTACGCCAGGCGCTCCGCAACCGACAGGAGACATCATGACCTGGACCTGCTCCACCTGCGACGCCACCATTGCCGGTAGCCGCGCCGAGCACTGCGGCGCTAAAGGGCTAGCCTGCTTTGCGCTTTGGCCCGCCGTAGCCACGCCTGATCTGAACGCCGCGGCGTTTGAGAAGGCGCCAGACGGCAGATGGGTCAGCACTCAAGATCCGTCCGATCCGCTCAGTCCCATAGCCAAGCTTGTAGAGCCTCTCGGCCTCATCCCCGTCGATCCTGATGAACTTGTGGGTGGAAGCGGGCCCACTCCCATGCTCCGCATGCAGTCTGTGATGTTCCTCGGGGGACAGCACGCAGAGGTTGCTCGGATCGTTGTTGGTTCGATTCCCATCGATGTGGTGAACTTGCTCGCCGTCTTTCGCTCCGGCGACGACACGATGCTCGTATGCCTCGACGTACTCGCCGGGAAGACTCCAGCGGAGCCTGATGTACCCCTCACCGTTGATGAACCTACGGGGCTCTCCCGCCGGTGGTTCTTCGCCGTCCCTAAGTGTGCGAATTGGCTTGGCATAGGAACGAAACCGTTCCTTCCGGCAGGCATCACACCGCCTCCTTTGGTGAGCAGCTCCAGGGATGACTTGACCGCAGTCGACACAGATAACGTCCATAACCTCATTATACAGTGGTGGTGTCACGAAACCTTCACCAGCACCACCTCCGGCGACATGCACCGCACCGGGAAGCACGGGCAAATCACCGGCCCGGCCCGCCGCCGCTGCCTCACCGAGGCAGAGATGCTCGACCGGGGCATGACCAGAAACCGGTCCGGGCAGTGGACGACCGGCCTGGTGGATACTCGCTGGAATGCCGCTCATTGCTCTCACGTGGACACGGAGAGCGACGAACAGGGGCAGACTGGTACCCATGGACCCCAAGCCACTGAAAGGCCCTCAGAATCGCGCATACGGCAGCTCGCCACCATCGAGGACAGTGATGAGTGACCGCCTGTCCGAGCAGATCGCCCGTAGCCTCAACCACCTCGCCGCGATCGCCGACTCGGTGCCCCTCTCCGACGTGGCACTCCACCTCGACAACGCGGGCCGGGGCTTCGTCGCAGAGCTGACCGACCGGACCGAGCCGAAACGAAAGGAATCAGCATGATACTCACCCACCTGCGGCTACCCCGAGGGACTCCTCATGACACGCGCTGGCTCCACCAGCGGATCGCTGAGGTATCCAGCGATACGCGCCCGCTGTGGGCATTTCCTCGCCCCGGGATCGTCATCACCCAAACCCGTCTGGGGCTCGCTCCCGAATGGGCGATCCGTGTATCACAAGGCGATCTCAAATTCTGCCCAGAGGGCGCGGTGGTGCAGATGGCTTTGATAGCGAACCCGACCCGATCTATGCGGGGCGGCGGCGGTGGCCGAGGCACGCGCAATCCGCTTGCTGAAGCTGACTGGGATGGCTGGTTCCTGCGCAAGCTGTCCAGCGCTGTCGATGTCACACACATCGCCCATCACAACCTGGCCCCCGTTGTCACCGCCAAACCGGGGCACGTCGTGACGCTACGGCGGGTGGAGTTCATCGCCTCCGGGACTGTGACTGACGCCGACGCACTCCACGCTCTCCGCATATCCGGGGTCGGATCAGGCAAGGCGTACGGGTGCGGGCTACTGCTGGCCTCCGAGGTGCGGTCATGACCGCCCCGACGCGCCTGGTATGGGAACTCGCCGGACAACCCTCGCCGGTGGCGTCCATGGCCGCGCTCCTGGGCGATGTTGAAACGTGCCGCATGTGTGGCGGCAACGACCTGCCTGCCGCACCAGTCGGCAAGGCGCTCGGCAACAACTGGACCGACCACTCATGCTGGCGCCGTCCTGACTCCACCAACGTATGTGCCGCCTGCCTGTGGGCCTGCTCGGGGAAGCCCCCTGTCACGCTGCGGATGTGGAGCATCATCGCCGCCCCAGGCAGTGACCTGCCGCCCAAACATGAGAAATGTGCCATGCCCGACGGGCCGGGCCTGACCCTGCTGAACCGGTCCAATCCAGCGCCCATCTCCGACATCCTAGCCACCCCGCCTGATGGTGAGTGGCTGGTCACCGTCGCAGTGTCGGGACAAAAACATGTCCTGCCCTACGCCCACGTCAACACCGGGGCAGGTCGGTGGCAGATGCGGATGGAGTCCACCACCGTCACATCCACCCCGGATGAGTGGATGATGGTTCGCGGGCACGCTCTGGAGTTGCGCCGTCTCGGAGTCCCCGCGTCAGCCGTCCTCACGGGAGACCCGTCCGGTATCGCGACCGCCGACAAGCTCGCCGCATGGGTGGAGCACTCCCGCCCGCTCGCCCCCTACCTCAGATCACCACTGCTCGACCTCGCGCTGTGGACCATCACGAAAGGAACCATGCAATGACCGACATCCTGCTCGATGCCACCCGGAAGTGGCTGTCAGCACTACTCGACTCCGCCGACGTGGACACCATCGGGGCCAGCCATTGGTGGGATCGAGCCTCTGCCGCGCTTCAAGCCGCTGCAGCGGGCGCTACCACTCTCGCCCAAGCGACGACGATCGCTGCCGCCAAACTCCAGGTCGATGTGCTCAGTGAATCGGCGTCGCGGACCGTGACTGCCCTCGCCGAGGTGATTGACCCGTCCTACACCGAATGGGCTGATCGTGTCGCCGCTGAGCACGTCTACATGGTCGCCCTCGTCCGCGTCGAGCGCACCGCCCGCCGCACCAGCAAAAACCTCCAGCCTGCCCTCGACGCCCCCGCCCCATACTGACCGAAAGAGAGACACACATCATGAGCCTCACGTACTACACCGCGACCGCTCTCACCCCGCTGCATCATGGCGCAGGCACCGCCGGGAACACCGCCCTGCTGCGGACCGAGCAGATCATCCAACCCGACGGAACCACCGCCACCGTGCCCTACATCTCCGGAAACTCGATTCGCCACGGACTCCGGTCGGCGCTGGCGTGGCACCTCGCCCGCACGCTCAACATAGAACCGGGCAGCCTGTCTAAGCCAGTGGTTGACCTGCTGTGGTCCGGCGGGGCCATCACCGAAACCGGGTCGCAAACCAACCTTGACACCCTCCGCCGCGTGGAGGAACTGCTGCCGCACCTGGCGATGCTCGGCTACTCGGCCCGCTCCGATCTGGCAGCAGGCACGGTGCGCATATCTCCACTGATGCTCGTCTGCGCCGAGAACGCGTGGCGGCTGCCCGGCCATGTCGCAGAGACCGCGCACGCTCTGAAGCGGGCCGCTGCCTACCGGTCGGAGGAGTTCGGCACCCGCCACGACATCACCACCACACCGGCCGGACGCTACCTCGACATGGCGCAGACTCTCGCATCTACACAGATGATCTACGACTGGCAGACCATCAAATCTGGCGCTGTCCTGTGTGGGTCGATGCAGCTCACCCCGGCCGCCACCGAGCAACACCAGACCATGCTGGCTGTGGCAGCGTCCCTGTGGGCGCCCGACGGTGTGGCAAGCGTCGGCGCGAAGTCCAGCACGGGCGCAGGCATGGTGCGCATCGACGGGCTTGGCACGGACCCGCACATCGTGGATGCGTGGTCGGCCCGACTCAAAAACACCCGCGCCGATATCCTCGACCTGCTCACCGAGGTGGCGGGATGACCCAGCCAGTGAGGATCACCGCCCACCTCGACAGCCTGTCGATCGGGCTCACGGAGACCCCGATGATGCTCGACGGGCCACTGTCGTGGGCATGGTGGCAGTTGCAGGGGTCGGGCCGGATTGTTCCCGGCCAACCGCCCGGCGATGCGGTGTTGCCGCTCGCCCGGTGGATGGAGGCTGGAACATGGGGGTGGTGCGTGTCCCGCGCCCACCCCCATGTTGAGGCGCACACAGCGATCGAACTGCGCCGCAAACCAGCCGCCGATGCGATGGCTCGCTACACGAAGGATCAGAAATACCATCCCGGGCTCGGGCCCCACAAAGCCCGTGACGTAACCGTAGCTGCGGCCTGGATACCGCGTGTGTGGTGGGACGCAGACACCACTGACGTGGATGCCCTGCACGCCCTGCTGGTCGACGTGACACATCTGGGGGCGCATGCCGCCGTCGGATACGGGAGGGTGTCCGGGTGGAGCATCGAGGCGGGCGTCCGTGATGGGTGGAGAGATCGACCGATGCCCACCGAGGGTGGGCAGTTGCAACGCGTCCGCCCACCCTACTGGCACCACGGCGACCGAGTGGAGTGCGCGTGAGACCACCTTTCCCCTACGTCGGCAGTAAGACGATGATCGCCGCCAAAATCATCGTCTTACTGCCGGCCCACCGGCACTACGTGGAGGTGTGTGGCGGGAGTCTCGCGGTGCTGCTCGCCAAAACACCGTCGGAGGCGGAGACCGTCAACGACCTGGACGGTGATCTGGTCACGTTCTGGCGAGTGCTGCGCGACCAGCCGGAGGCGTTGGAGCGCGCATGTGTCCTCACACCCCACTCGCGCGTCGAGCTGTACGAAGCTATCGGGAGCGATGCGTCCAGCGAGGTGGAGCGTGCCCGCCAAGTATGGGTGCGGCTGACCCAGAACACGCTCCGCACCACCGAGCAGCGGCACGATTTCTGGGTCAAGAGGATCGCCACCGGCTCCCATCCCCACACCATGGCGTCGTGGGCGTCGCGGCTCGCCCCAGCAGCGGCCCGGCTCCACCGTGTCAGCATTGACCAGCGCCCCGCCGTCGAGATGCTTGACATGTACGACAAGCCCGGATGCCTGCTCTATATCGACCCCCCATACCCCGGCAGCGTCCGCTACCCGCACCACATGGATGACGGCAACCACCTGGCCCTGGTCAACGCGATCGCAACCGTCAACCACGCCGCCCTGGCGGTGTCCGGCTACCCAGACACCGTGTACGACACTGCACTCACCGCAGTCCGGGGATGGGCACGGCACCCTATCGCCGCCCGCGCACAGGTGCCGATGGGTCGCACCGTTCCCCGTACCGAAATCCTGTGGACCAAGGAGGCCCCATGCTGATCGACTCTCCCCGCATCACCGGACCCGACCGCAACCACTGGGCCGCACTGGAACGCTACGACAATCTCATCGCCGAAGCTGATTCGGCGCGCCTCGACCGGATCGAGGGGGAAGCCATCTCCGAAATCCGCCGCTTCCTTGATGCTGACGAGGGGTTCGTGTCCATGTCGTGGGGGAAGGACTCAGTGGTGGTCGCACACCTTGCCTACCTCGCCGACCCGCAGGTCACGATGAAGCGTGCCCGCGTGGCCGATTGGGAACCACCCGAAACCGACTGGGTGCGAGACGCATTCCTCGACACCCACCCGGGCATCAACTATCACGAGGCCCTGTACGAGGGCCGTGTCCCGCAGCGAGGCGAACCAGGGTTCGAGGCGATCCATGCCGACCCCAACCGCAAGGCAACCAACATCATGGCCAAACTTATCCCCGGCCGGTATGTGTCGGGGGTTCGGGCCGAGGAGTCGGCTGTTCGTGCCGGGTCGCTGCGCTGGCACGGCACCTCCACAGAGCGCACGTGCCGACCCATCATCCGCTGGACCGCCGTCGACGTGTACGCCTACCTGCACTCGCGCCACCTCCCCGTGCATCCCACCTACGCATTGAGCTTCGGTGGCAAGTTGGACCGTCGCTGGCTGCGCGTCCACATCCTCGGCTCCACCAAGGCGAAGCGGTCGGCTGTGCACGGACGCGACTCGGAAAGCTGGGAGGAAACCTATTATGGAGACGTGTTGGCGGCAGCCCGCGCCCGCCGTGCGCACTTGTGGGCTGAGCAGTGAATCGCCGCATCTGGGAGTTCTTGCCCGCCCGACGCTCACGCGGTCGGGTCACCACACCGTCGGTGATAGCCGCCAACATCGGCGCCTCAGTCGTAGAGGTGATGGCTGCACTACTCACCATGGAGCGCGACGGGCACGTCGTGCAGGACAGGCGAGGGTCGTGGCATCGAGGGGTGCCGCTACTCCCCAGCGCTCCGACCCGTTCGCCGCTCACGTCCAGACGGCGAGGAGGTGATGATTGATGACCCTCACCCTCACTGTCGGGCGCTGGGAACTCCACCTCACCATCGCACGACACGCACCCGACGAGCATCCCCTACCCGACGAGCAGGCCCCGCCCGTCCATATCGAGACCCCCATGTCCATCTACGTCGATCCCCTCCCGCAACCCTGCGGATTCACCCGCCCCATGGAGGCATAGTGACCGCAGACACCCGCGAGCAGCTCGCCCCCGACGAGGACAAGCGCTGGCAGGCGGAGCTGCTGGTGGCGAAGGCGAGGTCCGGCGAGGTCGGCCCCGTCCAACTGGAGATGCGCACGCACTGGGCGACCATCCTGCCCGGCGACGCGCCGACGCACTCACATCACCAGGTGCTCTACCGCGACGGGCAACTCTGGCACGACCCCCACCCCTCCCGAGACGGACTGCTCGCCGTCGAGGAGGCCTTCGTGCTCCGGCCACCGCCGGCAGCCGGACACGACCACGACCCGACACCCCAGGAGGACCAGTGACCCCCACCGCGAGCGCCTACGCCAGGCGCTCCGCAACCGACAGGAGACATCATGACCGTGATTGGTAGCGCGCATGCCCCTTGCTTCAGCTATGGGGTAAGCGCATCAAGTGACAGCGAAACCTGCTACACTGTCAACTATGAGCGGCAAGGTTGTGAGGCGGGCGTACAAGTACCGCTTCTACCCGACCCCCGAACAGGCCGAGCAACTGAACCGGACGTTCGGGTGCGTCAGGTATGTCTACAACCGGGCGCTCGCGGAGCGGTCCCGGGCCTGGACGCAGGAGAAGCGCCGGGTCACTCATGCGGAGACCGACCGGATGCTTACCGGCTGGAAGCGCGACCCGGAGACTGCCTGGCCGGCCGAGCCGTCCAAGGGTCCGCTACAAGCCGCGCTGCGGAACCTTCAAGGCGCATTCGACAAGTTCTGGCGCAAACAGAACCGCTACCCGAAGTTCAAGAAAAAGGGCAAGACCCGCGACTCCGCGACATACTTCCGGAACTGCTTCGCCTTCCGCGACGGGCGACTAAAGCTGGCCAAGCAGGATCAGCCGCTGGACGTCCGCTGGTCGAGGCCGCTGCCGGAGGATGCGGACCCGTCGCAGGTCACCGTTTCCCGGGATGCCGCCGGTCGCTGGTTTGTGTCCCTACTGGTCGAGGAAACGATCACTCCGCACGCGCCCACAGAGGCGACAGTCGGGATCGACGCCGGGATCACGATGCTTGTCACGCTCTCCACCGGGGAGAAGGTCACCAACCCCAAGCACGAGAAGAAGGACCGGGCCAAGCTCGCCAAGGCACAGCGCAACCTGGCCCGCAAACAGAAGGGCTCCAACAACCGAGCGAAAGCAAGGCTGAAGGTTGCCCGCATCTATGCCCGGATCGCCGACCGGCGCCGGGATCACCTGCACAAGCTCACGACTCGACTGGTACGCGAAAACCAAGTGATCGCCATCGAGGACCTGGCCGTGCGCAACATGGTGAAGAACCGATCACTGGCGCGGGCCATCTCCGACGCCTCATGGTCGGAACTCCGGTCGATGCTGGAGTACAAGGCCGACTGGTACGGCCGTCAAGTGATCGCGATCGACCGTTGGTATCCGAGCAGCAAGACCTGCTCCGACTGCGGCCATCTGCTGCGGTCCCTGCCGCTGAACGTCCGGGAATGGGTGTGCGCCGAATGCGGCACCGTTCACGACCGGGACGTCAACGCGGCACGAACGATTCTGGCCGCGGGGCTCGCGGTTTCAGCCTGTGGAGATGGAGTGAGACCGCCTCGCTCCTAGAGCGAGGAGGCGTCCGTTGAAGAAGCAGGAATCCCCCGGCTTCAGCCGTGGGGAGCAAGTCAACGATCTGGACACCCTCAGAGTCGGGAGCCTCTTCTCGGGCTACGGCGGCTTGGATCTCGCGCTAGAGGCCGTCTTCCCGACAGCCCAGGTCGTGTGGACCTCCGACATTGACTCGGGAGCGCGCAAGGTGCTCGCGAGTCGCTACCCCGACGCCCCCAACCTCGGCGACGTGACGCGCGTCGACTGGAGCACCGTCCCGCCCGTCGACCTCATCACGGGCGGATCCCCATGCCCAGACCTCAGCACCGCCGGACGACGCGCCGGCATGACCGACGGCACCCGCTCCAACCTGTGGGTCACCATGAGAGAGGCAATCGCCCATGTCCAACCCACATACGTCGTCTGGGAGAACGTCCGAGGAAGTCTCTCCGCTAAGGCCGCTAGCGACCTGGAACACTGCCCGGGATGTATGGGAAGTCCCGATGACAGAGGGCCTGTTCTGCGAGCACTTGGACGTGTACTCGGAGACTTGGGTGACCTCGGGTTCGATGCGGAATGGCACGGCCTACGAGCGTCCGACGTCGGCGCCTGTCACCAGCGGTTCCGAGTGTTCGTCCTCGCTTGGCGACGAGATGCTGCCGACGCCGACCACGCAGGACGCCAAGAATCTGGGCGCCCCATCGCAAATGAGGCGGAACACGCTGCCGTTGAACACGCGGGTGCTGCGGCTCTGAGAATGCTCCCCACGCCGCGGTCGTCGGACACCCACGGCGCGGGCGAGCATGGCACGGGTGGGCCTGACCTGCGCACCGTCGTGACCATGCTCCCCACGCCGGCCGCTGGCGCGTTCAACGACGGCGAGGACGTGGACGCATGGCAGGCCCGCCGAGACTGCGTCAAGGCCGAACTGGGCAACGGCAACGGCTTCGGGATGCCACTGGGTATCGCCGTCGCCACGCTCCCCACGCCTTCCGTGGCCGATGCTACGGGTGGGCATGAGCGACGTGGCGGCGCGCGCGGCGGCGAACTACTACTCAAGGGCATCGCATCCCACGAGCAGTTCGGACAGTACGCCCCTGCCGTCGCCCGTCAGGAGGTCGCGTTCGGGCACCCCGCGCCGTCGCCAACCGAGCCCGGCAAGAACCGGCCACGCCTCGCCGCTGCGTTCGCCGAATGGATGATGGGTCTGCCGCCCGGATGGGTCACCGACGTGCCCGGAGTCACCCGCAACGAGGCGCTGCGGCTGGCAGGCAACGGCGTCGTGCCGCAGCAGGCCGCTGCGGCCCTGGCAGACATGCTCGACGCGTACCGCGACCGACGCGAGGCCCCACCGACCACCGACATGGCCGCCTACGACTCCAACATTGAGCGGATGGTGCGCCTGTACCGGGACCGTGACCAGCTCCGCACGCGCCTAGCCCGGCTACCGAGGGAGGACTCACCGGCAGCCGGACACGACCACGACCCGACACCCCAGGAGGACCAGTGACCCCCACCGCCCAGCACGTCCGCCGCTGGCTCGCCGAGCTGGCAGACCTTGCCACCCTCCTCCCAACCGCGCTCATCACCAGATCGCCCGACGACACCCAGCGACGCACTGCACCCGGCAGTCGCCCACCAGTCCGACTCGATGTCATCCAGCTCCTCAACAACACGCTCGCGCAGGACGTGGCAGCCGGACGCGCCGAATGGATGGACCCCGACCGAGCAGGCCTCCTGCCCTACCTGTGGACCTGGTGCCGAGACATCGAGGCCGACGCCCTCGACGCAGGACTTGCCCCCGACGACCTGCCCGACACCGTGGCCGGATGCTGCTCATGGCTCGCCACCTGGCTCGACTTCGCCCAGACCCTGCCCCAGTGGGACGAGCTGGTGTGGGGCATCGAGCGCTGCTGGCGCAACACCCGGGCAGCCACCCGCGGCGTCCGCGACGACGACCCACCCCGACACGCCCGATGCAACCGCTGCCACATCGGCACCCTCACGCCATCAGGCGACGTGTGGACCTGCACCGACTGCGCCCGCATCATCTCCATCACCGCCGTCAGCCTCCCCGACGCTGCCCGCCTCACGGGCATACCCCTCCGCACACTCCAAGCATGGGCGGCCAGATCACTCCTCGATCGGGGCGTCGCAGACCCCGACGACCAGCGACGCACGCTGTATGACCTCGGGACCATCCGGCGTGTCGCAGCAGAAGCACAACTCAGATCGTCGTGATATGCTGCGCCTAGTTGCCCATCAGTGCGCCCTCGCGCCGGTGGGCATTATGCATGTAGGGGGGCGACAGATGGGGACCTCTGACTGTGGCTGGTGCGAGCGATGCGGGTTACCCCTACGGCACGGCAAGGACGGGGCGCCGTGGTGTCCCGAGTGTGATCGGTGAGCGCGCATGTCTGCGCAGGTGACTGGTGGGGCCGCTGAGTGGGGCGGGAAGCGAGCACAGGATGCGCTCGCTCTCGTGCGCCGACATGGGCAGGCGGGCGACCTGCCATGCGTCATCTGCGGCATGCCGATCGACTACAGCCTGCGCCACCCACACAAGCAGGCGTGCACCGTGCAGCACATCAAGCCCCGAGCCACACATCCGCACCTGACCTGGGAGCAGAGCAACTGGGCACCAGCTCACGCCGATTGCAACACCGCGCAGGGATCGCGGATCGCTGTCGGTCTCGGTCTTGTGTCGCCTTGGTTGAGCTAGTCCCGACGAGCGGGAGTGAACGCCCACACGGCGCATCCCGCAGCGAAGGTCAAGCCAGCGAGTGAGACGAGAAGCGACCCGCCCTCAGTCAGGCTGTCAGTCATCCGTAGGCGGTCAGATGGCCACCATGTGGCCGTGACGTAGAGGCCGAGGAGGGCGCCCGACAGGGCTAGCAGGACACGGTACGCCCACTCGGCGGCGCTGCGATCAGACATGAGGTCAGTGTAGTCAAGCAAGGGTGCGCGGCGTTCGAACAAGCACCAGAAAAATATCGTACACATGATCTAATGTGACAGGCCGCGGGGTGCCGAGATTGTTAGTGCGGGCGTTGAGCGCGTTGACGCTCGAAAGCGTGGCGCCCAGGTATGGATGAACCGGCGTC
>NZ_JBQKLA010000032.1:0-12937 GCF_052116465.1 Collinsella sp. Sow4_D11
CCAGCGGAGCCAGTATCATCAGCGTCTCCTCACCGTCGATGCCGACCGACGGCCAGCCATCTCGATCCGCGCATCCACCAGCCGCTCCACACCCGAGGTCGGGTCCACCATCACAATCCGGACGCCAGCCAGGCCAGCAGCGACCGCAGCCGCGACGCCCGAGGTGTCGAGCGACAGTCGGGCCGAGGTGGGTGTCGGGACGGTCACCGACGGCCTCGTTCCTGGCTGGCCGCCCGAGGCATACCCCATCGCCGCGAACACTTCGCGCGGAATCTGCCTCGAGTTGAGCGCGTACATGGCGCGCACGCCGTAATGGTCGACCGCCGAGGCGTTGTGGATGAACTCCCGCGTCGACACGCGGGCGAGAATCGAGTCCGACGTCGGCGTGCCGGGTCCGCTGATCAGACCGGACGACAGCCTGCGCGGCTGACCACCTGTCGCGAACCCTGCGACCAGGCCGGGCATTTTGCCCGGCTTGTAGTTGACCTGCACCGACACCGATTTGCCGCTGATGCTGCGGACGAACGAGTAGTATTGCCGCTCAGCCTGCCCGGTCTGCACGCTGACCGAGGTGGTCAGGTTGTAGTTGCGCACGATGTCCTGCAGTGTGGTCTTGCCCGCCGCCAGCTCGCGTGCCAGCCTGCTGGCCGCCGCCCTACCGTGCCTGCGTGCGACCTCCTGCAGGATGGGACCGGCGTCGCTGAGGTTCATGGCGAAGTTGTCGCCGGCCTCCTTTCCGGAGGAGGCGAACAGGCGTTCGAGGCGCTGCAGCTCTGAGTCCGATGCTGTGGTCAGCTGCTTCACCAGCGGTGCGCCCTCGGGGCCGAGACGCGCCAGCTCGTCGATCATGCCCTGCGACACGCGCGACGAGAGCGTCAGCATGTTCGTCTGCCAATCACGCTGGGCGGTGACCTGCTCCTCGAGCGCTTTGATCCAGTCACGGGTCTTGACGGTCACGCCGTCGTAGAAGGCCGTCCAGGAGTCCGTGGTCGACTTCGTAGCGTCAGCGGATTTCTCGGCCAGCTCCTTGTTCTTGTCGATGACGGACTGATAGGCGCCCCTGATCGACACGAACGAGGTCGACGCCGCTGACACCATCTCCAGCCATTTCGCGGCCAGCTTCGACGCTGCCTCGGCCGCCTTCTTGGCGGCCGGGTCCATCTCCTCAAGTGCTTCGGTGCCCTCTTTGGTTGCCGACGCGGCGGCCCTGATCGCCACCGGCACCTCGCCGCCCATCCAGTCGGCGTAGTCCTGCGCCGTGAGAGCGGTGATGCCGAGCTGGGTGGCCTGATCTTCCAGCTTCCGCTTGTACTCGGGGAACAGGGCGATGAGACGCTCGGTGCTGACGCCAGCCTCGCGAGCCTGCTTCACGACGTCAGCCATGACGGTCGCCGCCTTGCTCGCATCCATGCCAGAGACTGCGGCGTCCAAGTTCTTGAACGACTGCCCAACACGGTCCATCTGGGACTCGAGACCAAACAGGCCCGCTACGGCGTTCTCTCCCGCGTACCCGAGTTTTGCGCCCCACGAGTGATCGATCCCGTTGACGAACTTGAACGCGGACGCAACGTCGCGGACACCGCCTGCCAGTTCGCGGGCCGGGTCGTCGGCGTCGCGGAAGATGCGCCCCAGATCACCCACGCCGTTCGCGGCCCGCTCCACCTCCTCGGCGGCCTTCGCGGCATCCAACGCGTGCGCGGTGAACTGGCTGAGGATGGTGCCAGCGATCTGCACCGCAGCGAACGCCGCCGCCGCGATTCCGACACCCTTCGCCACTTTGAGGAAACCGCCGTACACGCCGGCCAGCGGGCCGGTGCGCATCGCATCGAGCGCTGCCTTCGTCTCCACAATCCTGGGGATTAGCACCAGTAGCGACCCGCCCAGCACCACAGCCCCAGACCCCATGGTCGACAACAAGCCGCCGACCTGCAGGATGGGGGCAGGTAGCTTCTGGACGAGGCGCAGGAAGTCAGCGAGGCCGTTGGTAGCATCCACGAGCAGGCCGCCGCCATTCTTCCCGACCAGAGGCTCCGTCATCAGCGACGCCATGTCACGCCATGCCGCCTTCACGCGGTCCGTCGCGCCGGTCATCGTATTCTTGACGTTCGCGGACGCGCCGGCGAACCGCTCCGACATGCCAGCGGCGAGCGCATCGAGCGCCTGCCCAGCATCGAGCGTGCCGTTGGTGATCTCGCCCCTGATCTCGGCACCCGTCTTGCCCATCTGGGAGCCGATCAGGGTCGCAGCATCCACACCGCGCTGACCGAACTGCATCAGGTCCGTGGCGGTGATCTTCGCCGCCGCCTTCACCTGGGAGAAAATGCGCGTCAGCTCGGAAATGTCCTCGTTCGAGCCGCCCGTCGCCGCCACCGCATCGTTGATCGCCGACAGGTATGGGATGACCTTCTGCGCCTCGATGCCGAAGCCGAGCATCTGCTGCTGGGCCGAGATAAACACCGCTTTGGAGAACGGCGAGGTGCGGGCGAACTCGTCCAGCTTGTCCATCTGGTCGTTCGCCTCACGGGCACCACCCATGAGGGTGCGCATCGCTGCCCGCGACTTCTGCTGCAAAGTGTTGTACTCGATGCCGGTCTTGGCGATCGCCGCGTTGAACGCGAGCACGGGCGCGCCGGCGGCGATCATCGCCTGCCCAGTGCCCGTCCACGCCTCCCGCTGCAGCTTGGCCGACTGGACGATCTGCCCCATCGTCGTGGTCGCTTTTTTGTCGAACTGCTTCGACTCATCGATCAGGGTCGACAGCGACTTGGAGGCGCTGCCGATCTGGGCGTTGAAGTCCGAGACCTCGGCCCTCAGCCGGACGACGATGCTGCGATCAGCCATCGAGTCACCCCCTGTCGGCGTAGATTGGTGTCATGCGTCGTGCACTACTGCTGTTGCTGCCTCTGCTCGCGGTGGGTTGCTCACCCCCGGCGACTGAGACTCAAGCCCCTGCGGCCGAGACCGTGACCGTGACAACCACCCCAACGCCCAGCCCCACCAAGCCAGCCGACCCCGACATGTTCCGGACGATGATCACGGTCACCGGCGCCAAGGTCGGAAAGATCACAGACAATCAGTTGCTGATGGCAGGTTGGGCGGCATGCAGGGCGCTCGACGACGGCGGCGGGTATGAGGCTGGATGGAAAGCGGCCGCACTTTTGCTCATGCGATGGGGAGGGGGCGGCGACCCCGACCCAGACCTCGCGGCGGCGATCACCCTGTCAGCGGCCCAGAATCTGTGCCCGACTCATCGCGAGCGGGTCTTTGCGGACGCGCAGAGCTAGTCGACCCGCACTGCGTAGGACAGTTCGCCCGGCTGCGTCGGCTCCTGCTTCTCGGCCTCCGCTTTCGCCGCGCACGCATCACAGCGGATGCGGCGCTCCTCATGCCAGCCATCCATCTCGCTGGTCTCGTCCAGATAGTGGCCGCAGCCACCCGGACACAGCGACGCATCCCGGATCGTCAAAGCCTGGGCGAGGTATCGGTCAACCTCCGACCATGGTACGCGGGTGGGGATGCCCAGCATGACGCTGGGACGCACCCCCCACTCGCGTGCCGACGTGAGCGCGTCCAGCGCCCACGCGTTGCCTGTCAGTCGGAGGCAGAGGGCAAAAAACGCGGCGCGATCTGGCTGCGCGGCTTCGTGTCGAGCTGGAGCGCCAATGTCGCCAGCTCATCCACCTCGGGGGCGTGCGTCTCGCGCATGGCCCGCAGCACATCGGCGGTCATGCCTGCCGGGGATGCGATGTGCGCCGCCAGGAACTCGAGATTGGTTTGCTCGGCGTCCTCGTCCTTCTCGTGGGTGGCGATGAACTCGTCCCGCCACGTCTGAGTGCGGGCCTGCATCACGATCTCGCAGCCCTCGAGGTTATAGTGCGCCTTCGCCGGCGCGAGACCTTCCAGCCATGCGGCGAGGTCGAACCCGGCAGGGTCGAGGGTGTCGTCGGTCACCGCTTGCGGGGTGGTTTCGCCAAGCGCTTCGTCATTCTTCTTGGTCATGGGGTGTCCTTCCAGTAGGTGCGACTGCCCGGCCCCGGGGGAAGGACAGCTCGGGGCCGGACAGTCGCGGATGGGGGGGGGTTAGCCGCTGGCGGCGACCGTCTTGTCGAGCGCGGCGGCCTGCACCTGCACTGGGATAGTGCGCTTCACGTAGCCGCCGCCGTCCGACTTCTGCGGGTTATCAGAGACGCCCACGTAGGCGTCGTAGCGGTCGTCCTGCGCCCACGCCACCGCCGACTTCGGCCCCTCGCGGAACACGTAGGTCAGGGTCGCGCCCTTGGCGCGTGCCGCCTCGTAGACCGCGTTGTCCTCGAGGACGTACTTGCCGTCCTTGTCGAGGTACCAGAACGGGGCGAGCGTGCCCTCGTAGTTCGAGGCGCCCAGCGCAGCCGAGTTACCCTCGTTGCACAGGGGGGCGTCTTGCTCTGTATCCGACGCCGACGGCGAGAACTTCGTACCGCTCTTGGCGACCTTGCAGGACGCCTCGATGCCGGCCTGCAACTCCGTCAGCGTGATCGCGTCGAGGTTCGCGGGGCGGGTGATGAGGATAGTCAGCTTCGTGTTTCCATCGGCAAGGGTGCGTACTCCTCCGGCCATGGCTTACTCCTTCGTTTCAGCGGCCTTGCCGCGCTTTGTGGTTGGGGTGTTGTCCTTGATGGGTTCGCCCTCCGGCTCGACCGGGGTTGCGTCCTCGACGGGGGCCAGATGCTTACCCAGCAGCGGGTGATCCAGCCAGTGCTCAGGCACCAGATCAGGCAGGACCTTCCCGGTGCGGGTATCGATAGCGGCGATGAGGCTCATGAGATCTCCTGGGTGTAGACGGTGAACATGACGACCGTGTAGGCCGGGTTCGTGTTGGATTCGGGCAGCACCACAGCCCTGTCGACATCAACCGGCGTCGACTCTTCGTAAGTGATGAGAAACCGCGCCACCGATGACGGCAGCAGCGCGGGCATCAAGTCAGGGGTTAGGGCCTGCTTCCCATCGGACGCCATGCGGAGCGCAGTCCGCGGCAGACGGGCCGTGAACGTCACGCCCACAGGTGCGGACCACTGCCCGCACGAGCCAGCAGCCGACTCGTCGGCCTGCCGATCCTCTGTCCCGGACCACACCACCACGAACGGCGGCGTCGAGCCCGTGCCGTCACCGATCAGCACCGGCACCGACAGCACCGACTCGAGGCGGGCTTTCATCGCGTCCAGAGCGTCGACGACGGTGCTCACGAGAACACCGACTCGACCGCGGCGTCCGCGAGTTGGCGCATGAACTCGGCTGTCTCGGCCTCCAGCGCCACACGCGGGTCAGGCAGCGTCCCACCGCCACCCCGCGAGCCCCCGAAGTAGGCGATGTTCGCAAGGTTGCCCGCACCCACCTTCACCGGCCCGATCTGCGAGCCGTACTCGTCAGAGTCAAGCTCGTAGTTGATGTGGGTGGACAGCTTGAAGTGCCGCGACTTCTCAGCCTCGGCACGCAGTTGATTCTTGATGTTCAGGGAGCCTTTGGCGACGATCAGCCTGACCTTCGCGAGCACTCGGACAGGCACCTGCGACATGTCAGCGACCGCTTCGCGGACCTCGGTTACGTCGATCGATGCACCAGCCATCAGGCCCCTTTCACGATCTCGTCCACGGATACCCGGTAGGCGGTCGCGAAGTCCTTGACCGGCCACGTTTGCGCGACACGGAACCTGCGCCCCACAAGCCCTGGATCGCAGGCGTGCATGCATGTCGCTATGTCGCCGAGTTGCGGCTTGTAGCGGCTAACCGGGAGATGGAGCTGCATCCGCTGCACGACAGCCGACGATGGGCCGATGGTGGTTGACTGCTCGTAGCCCTCGTAGGTTTGGAGCTTGCCTCGCCCCTCATAGACGACCTCTCGCATAGCCTGGTCGCTGTAGCCGGACTCGGACATCTCACCCGTGTCCCGCTCAATGCGCCATTGTGAGGTCATCAGCGATTCGGCCTGCGCCCTCAGTCCGGGCAGCTCGGCCCGCACGTCATCGAGCAACATGGCGGCCAGGTTCCCCGTATGGCGACACTGAGAACGCTCCGGTCTCGACCACTCCGAGGGCTTCCCACCATTCGGGGCGGATCTCGATCAGGCCGGTCGATGCTGCATAGCTGCGCATCACCGACGCGTCATCGACACGCACACTGACCTGCGTCACCGGATCGGGACGCCGCAGTCGCGCTGACACGGACTCTACGAGCACCATGCGCAACATGTCTTGGTCTAGTTGGTCGAGGCCACCCGTGCGTCTCGCGATGGTCGCCTCAGCCCACTCAGTCCACAGCTCGGCCTGACGCGCTTCGGCATCGGTGAGGGGGCGGCCCAAATTCGCCTCCAGATCGCTCTGCGAGTAGCGCCTCGCCACCCCCTCACTCATTGAGTCACCCCTTCGGTACGGCGCTCGTCGCGCCCGTGTCATAGTTGTGGGTGACGGTGAACTCCTTGCCGGTCTGATCGAACGCTGAATACGTTTCCGACCGGTTGCCGCCAGCAGGTGTCGGGATAGAGGCAACCGGCTTGATCGCATTCACCGTCATGTGACCAGCAGCCGCAGCAGCGGCCTTGTCGGCCGGCGCTGAGCTGGCACGCTCCGCCGGGTCGAACGTGTCGGCGGGCGCGTCGCCTGCTGCGGTGGTCTGCGGCTTGTTTTGCGTCTGGTCATCCGCGATGCGGGTTGTTTTGGGTCGAGTAGCCATGATCCAGTTCCTCTCAGGCCTTCTGGACGCCACGCAGGCGAGCCGCGGCGCGGCCACCCTGCACGACAAGGCCGGGGTAGTAGTCGATGCGTGCACGGTAGGCAGGCTTCTCTTGCAACTCGCCGACCGTGTAGCAGTCGAGCGGGCCGTTCTGGATGCCCATCACACCAACCGAGCCGGTGTTCCAGGCGAACTTGATCGCGTACAGGTCGCCGCCGCCGACAGGCAGAATCTTGCGCCCCGACCAGTGGTTGCCGGGGTCGATGAACGGCACGCCGTTCCAGGTCCATTCACGCTTGCCGGTCATCTCCGAGACGACGTACTCGGAGCCGCCGAGCTTGCGCGCAAGCGACTTGTACTTGCCGAGCAGATCACTCGACGTGTACACCACATCGGGGCCGCCGTCGACAGCCGCGAACAGGCTGTCGAGGTCGTCCAGAGCGGCGTCGCTAGTGAGGGCCGTAGTTGAGTCGATGACCTGCGACCCGACGAGCCGCTTCTTGAGACCATCGAACGACTTCGGATCAACCGCAGTGTCGCCGTTGAACATGGCGTCCACGTAGGTGGCCTGCGCCGACTCCAGCTTCATCCTGATCTGGTCAGCCAACAGCACGCCGCGAGCCGAACGCATAGTGCGCTCGATGTAGCGGTCAACATCGGCGTCGCCACCCAGAATCACCAGATTCTCAGTGGCCTGATTGATGACACCGGTCGACTCGACGTACGCCTCATTGACGGTGCGGAACGCGGTGCCGGGAAGCACCTTGTCCTTGTCGTATGCGTAGGCGTTGCCCTCGATGTCCTCGAACGGCATCCTGTCCCACACCCACGACACTTGCGACGCGGTTTCGATGGCACCCCGGCGAACGGGGTCGGCCACCAACGTGGCGGCCTGTGCGAAAGTAACAGCCATAGCTGTTCACTCCTTTTCTGGTTTCGCTCGCCGGGGGTGGCGAGACGGCTTATTTCTTCCCCAGCGCCGCTTCGATGCCAGCAACCAGACGGTCGCGGCCCGGCAGCGGCTCAGGTTTGGGGGGCGCACCCTTGGAGCCTTGCGAGGCATCCGGTTTGGGGCGCGGGAAAACGGTGGCGTCGTCAGGCTCTTCACCCTTCTCGGCACCCTTCTGGGGTGCGAGGCGGGCAGCGAGCTTGGCTCGGGCCTGCGAATCAGTGACGGCCGCCAGCGCAGCACAATCGTCCTCATCAGTGATGCCGTGACGACGCGCCAACTCCGACACGTCGAGGCGGGTCGTCAAGTCGGCCACCTTCTCCGACAGGTCGGCATCCTTGCTGGCCTTCTGGTCGACTCCGAGCGCGGCCGCCAGCTTGTTGAAACGATCCTCCAGCGCCTTGCGCTTGTCGCGCTCCTTGGCCAGATCGGCGAGCACAGCGTTTTTCGAGTCGTCGTTTTTGAAATCGCCGCCAGAGTCTGGGGGGTGCGGCTGGTTGGTCGCTTCGACCTGCTCATCAGGCACGGCATTGCTTGCGGGGTTGGACATCTCGTCTCCCTCATGTTTTGTCCGGCGCATCTCGCCCCGGGTGGTCATGTGTAAATCTGGCCGCTTGTCGCAAACCAACGCTGATATGCCTTCTCCGCGGCGGCGATCTCGGAGGAATCGCCGCTCTTGCGAGCCGCATTCAGCCTCACCTTGGCGTCGTGCATGCGACGCTCCGCCGCAGTCATCGTGTACCTGTCGCCAGCCCTGACTCCGGCCGCATTTGCCTGCTCGACCGCATTCCGTGCTGCGACCCTCTTGCCGCCGCGACCGAATTGTCCGTACCCGGCAGCGCCGCCTCTCCCGAGCGGCACATTGGGGAGGATGTATCCGTGCTCCACCAGGAGGCGCACCGCCTCCTCCCGCGATTCCGCGATGCGGAAAATGCCGTCTGGGGTAAGCCTCTTCCCCGATCTACCCAAGGCGTTCCTCGCGGTTCCGTGCTTCGACATCCCCTCAGTAGTCAGCAGGTATGATTCGCGACTCTTCGAGCTTCTGCGATAAGCGTTGATCACCTGATTGACGTCCGCACCCTCATCTATCGCCCTGCGCTGCGCCTCAGTCAGGTCGTGAATCTGGCTAGGTGCGATCGATGACGAATAATCGGGCGGCGGCGCACTCAGCGCCGGACGATGCACACAGTCGCACAGTGGATGCCGCCGGAAACCCTCATTCCATCGGAACCACTTCCCAGCCAGCACTGCACACCTCTGGCAACACGGGGGCCGCACCAGACGCACCCACCCAGCTCGCGGCGTTGCCGCAATCGTCGCCTGCGTCGCAGCCCGACCAGCGTCAGCCACCATGGTCTTCGCGAGGCCCGCCATCCACTGACCACCAGCCGCCATACGCTCAGCCATCGGCCCCGATGCCGAACGCGCACGCACCACACCCGAGTACAGCAGCCCATCCAGCGAGCGGCCATCGGAGGCGAGACCGGCGAAGCTGCGCGGGTTGATCAGCGAGTCCACGCCCAGAGCGTCAGCCGCGAACTGGCCAGCACGCTCAGCAGCCCTCACCTGACCGGCAGCAACCGTCACTGACAGTCGCCGCGACACATCCGGCCAATCCTCAGGACGCCGCATGCCGTTACGCCAAATCCGCGACACCAGCACCTCGACGCCGCGCCCGGTCGCGATCTGCGCCAGATGGAAACTGTCAGCCGGTCCCACGTATCAGCTCCGATGCGAGCTGCATTTCAGGGTCGAGGTTCGCCTCGTTACGGAAATATCCCTCTTCGCGACGCTTTCGGGCGGGCGACCACCCCAACTCATCCCAAGCGCCTTCTCGGGACACGATGCCGGACTGCTTGGCCTTCACGACCGCGTCCATGCGCTGCGCCACCGTCGGGGTCGCCGGATTGTGCCAATCCACCCGCACCCTGTTGCCGGGGAGTTGCGTCTTAGTCGCGATCTGATAGGCGAGCGCAGCGGCCCATCCGACAGTCATACCCACCTCGGAGTTCTCCGCCTCACAGGTACGCACAAGCCGTTTCTCTTCGCCCACGATCGCGCCCTCAGCCGGAGGATTCGCTGTCGAGAGCCCGAAATACGAGATCGGGAAGCCCGTCGCCGCCGACATCTCGATCGCATACGCCTCCTGGGCGGCGCGGAAGTTCTTCAAATCGGAGGCGGTGAGTTGTCCGACCTTCGCCTGCGGGTTTGTGATTGTGTGAATCGCGTTGTAGTAGGCGGCCCATACCGGCAACGGCTCACCAGTCTTCGGGTCAACAAAATCGCCCTTCACGACCCCAGTCATGAAGATGCGGGGGATGCCATGCGACTCGACCGCGAACTGCAGGTTCGTCAGATTCCGGCACGAGCTGTCGATGATCGACCGCAGGCCCCTGGTCAGCGCCGTCCTCCCAACCCATGACCCTGAAACCCTCTTGTTGAGGTGCATGAACACTGGGACGACACCCATCCGGTGCTGGTCGCGGTCGACCTCGACCCACTTGCCGGTACGCGGCGACCACTCAACCCACACCGTTTCATCAGGCAGATACAGCGTCGCGAAACAAGGGGTGCGTCGAGTCACGGCATCCACGCCGTAGAACCGTGCAGCCGCCGTCACCATCTCGTGACGCTCATCAACAAGGCCAGCCATCTCACGCGGAGATTCGGCACGGATCAACGGCAGATCCGGATTCTTGTTATTGCCGCCCACCGTCAGGAACGCCCGACCAAACAGTCTGCGATCCCGATTGAACATCGCGAGCTGCACGTCGCCGTTCGACGCATCCCAGATAGCGCGCAACCGGTCATCGGCCTTCTCTTCGCCGGGGAGCACGAGGGCGCGCATCTGCTGGCGATCAACCACAGAGTCCACCACCACAGCCGCCCCCGACGTGATCACGTCATACTCGCGGCGATACTCAGGCGGCAACGCCAACCCGATATGCGTGAAGGCATGCTCCGTGTCGTAGTAGGACAGCAGCATGTCGTCAGAATCACGATGGGAACGTAGGTCGAGGTACAGCCGGTCAAGAGTTTGCAGCTCGTCAACACTCAGCACACGCAGCCACCCCTTTCGCGACTCATAGGAAGAAAATCGTTTCCTTGGCTTCGGTCGACCAACCGGCCGCCGCCATATCCGCGGCAGCCTCGTGCGCCAGCACGTCAGCCATCACCACATCGATCTTCAAATGCTCAGCCGGTTTGCCGAGAATGAACTTGTCGCCCGGTTTCGCGACCATCCGGGCCGCCAACGCCTGAGCCTTGAACACCTCATCCGGGGCGTGCGTCGTCAACCCCTCGGCCATGTCCTCCCGGTACCTGACCAGTGCTGGAAACATGCGCGCAATCGAGTTCGTCGGCCACTGCAGCACCACATCGTCACCGAACCTCGACGCCCACGCATCGGCCTGCGTTTCCCAGTGCCGCGGGTCGCAGTAGATGCGCCCCACCCTGTAGCGGCGCATCACCTCATCCACGGCGGCATCAACCTCGCCGCGAGGGATACGACCCTCCGGCCACTCCCTTGGGTTCCATACCGCTGGACGCTGATCTGGCCCATACGTTGGCGTGAACCGATGCCCGTCAATCGTCTGCAATCGCAGCGCCGTCCAGTCGCTCGACCGTGACCCGTCAAACCCGCCACACACCGCCGCGCCGTCCGGCACGTCGACCGCAAGCTCAGCAGCCTCCACCACAGCCTCAGGCAGGAACGCGCCCAAGCCTTGCACCAGCATGTTCCCAAAGAACCGCTTCGCCTGCGCCGGGTCGGTGTGCATCAACTCGGCGCACTCGGCCTCGATTGCCTCCAGATCAGCCCACGGCGACCCGCGATACACAAACCGCAGAATCTTCGCCCGCTCAGATTTCAGCTCAAACCTCAGGTCAGTGGGCGGCCTGCGGTAGAACCGGAAAATATCCTTCGATGATGACTCAAACGTCTGCTGAGCCGCCGAGTTCTCCATCGGGTCCCACGGGTTCGTCACCTCCAGGCCACGACCACCCATACCCGCCAAGCCGCGGCGCATATGCTGCCATACCTTGATCAGCTTGCCCGTGTACAGGCCTGACTCATCCGCCACCGCGAAATGGATGGGAGCGCCCACCTTCGAGTTCGGTGCAGCCGTGATCGGCAACACCTCGCCATTGTTCGGCGTGCGGATGAAATCCTCACGAACCCGCATCAGCTCCTGCAACGGGCCGCGCCTGATCATCTCTTGGAGCGGCGCGTAAATGTTGTCGGTCTGATCCTCAGCCGTCGCCAACAGTTGGATGCGGGACACCGGCCGCGGAATACCCATCGGCTCACCCGCATCGTAGGCGTAGACGAACCCGCAACCGCAGCCATGATCGACACACCGATACCGCTCGCCACCAACAGCCCAGCCAGCGAAAATGCACGGCCCGACAGCCTCGAACGGGATCAGCGACGCAGCCCACGGCGACTTCCCCGTCTTCTGCGGCCCCACCACCTGCGAACGGCGATACTGGAACGCTGGCGCACCCACCGGGCGGGCCTGGTTAAACACCGCCTTCGGCTTCACCCTGTAATGGTTGAGTGTGCACCACAACTGCCAGCCGTCATGCACAAACGGCTCACCCATCGACCAGCCGTCAGCGACCAGGCAGTGGGCCTCGATCCAGTCAGCAGACAGATACCCCAGAGTTGGCCACGCAACCGACCAGTCATCGTCAGGAAGCGAGGCCGCCATTGATCGCTCTCAGCTTCGAGCCGCGAGACCGCTTCGGCGTCGCAGCCTCAGCCTCGACTGACGAGGCGGTGCGGGTTGTGATCTTCCACCCCAGAGCTGCCAAACCAGCAGGCGTCAAGCCGATGTGCTCAGCGAAACGATGCAACTGCCCCAGCACCGGGGCCGACACGGTGGCGTCCTCACACCGGACAGACAGCCGAGTCCACATCGCCACCGAACGCACCAGCCACCCCGACACGTCCATCGACCACGCGCACGCCTGCGGAGTCCGCCACGCCCACTCCCATACCTCAGACTCACGATCAGTCACGTTGGGCAGTGGAAAGTCGGGCACCGGGCCGTCATAGCCGGACGCTGGCAAATCCTCCAGCCTGTAGCCGCGAGCATCAGACCGTGCAGAGTTCTCGTCCGGCATAGGCCCAGAGCGGATACGAGCACCTTTCGCCATGATTCTGGAGCCTCCTTTGCCGCATCTCACGGCAGAGAACGAGAGCGCGGCATCTCACCGCGCTTGGGAAAAATTTGAACCCGCCGGACTGTTTTGTGCCGCCGGTGAGCGCACAAAACAGTCC